>JBIIEY010000314.1:0-2967 GCA_044237595.1 Burkholderiaceae bacterium
CGAAGAGTGACTTGATGGTTTCTGCATTGTCGCCACTGCTGGGTGATGGTGTCCTGATTTCTTCGGGCGAGCTCTGGGAACATGATCGTCAGATGCTGGAGCCGGCCTTTATGCACATGCGGCTCGCGCATATGTTTCCGGATATGCGTGAAGCTGTTCATGATTTTGTGGAGCGATTGCAGCTTCTGGAGAGAGACGCCGCCGTGGATCTGGAATCGGAGCTCACACATGTGACGGCCGACATTATGTTGAGGACTATTTTTTCCAAACCCATAGGCGCTGCGCGAGCAGATGCGGTGTTCGATGCTTTTTCTTCGTTTCAGAAAAACAGCCCCCAGTTTCAGTTGCAGCATGTACTTGCCAGCGACCCTCACAAGCCTGCATTACCCAGCACAGAGTTGATGCGCGATGCGAGCATTCTCAGAGACTTGTTGGCGGCTATGCTGGATGAGCGACTCAAACTGAATTCGCAAGGTGAGGTATTTGTCGATTTTGCGCAGGCGGTGATTGATGCGCGTGATGCAGAGGGCTTGCCATTCAGTCGTGAAAAAATTATTGATCAGCTGGCTGTTTTTTTTCTCGCGGGTCATGAAACAACGGCGAGCAGCTTGTCCTGGACATTTTTCATGTTGTCACAGCAGCCTCAGGTGCTGGGAAAGCTGCGTGATGAAATTCGAGACGTGCTGGCTGGTCGCCCCTTTGAATTCGATGATTTCAAGTTACTGAGCTTCGTTCGCGATGTCTTTCGGGAATCATTGCGGCTCTATCCACCTGCTGCTTTCCTTACGCGTCGCGCTCTGCACGAGGATCAATTCGGACGTCTTAAAGTGCCGGCAGATAGTTTTATTGTCATATCGCCATGGCTGATGCACCGGCACGAGGCTTATTGGCCGCAGGCAGACCGTTTTATTCCCGAGCGCTTTGATGCGAATGGCAGCGCGCCATTGCCCGGTACTTATTTACCTTTCGGACTCGGACCGCGTGCGTGCACCGGTGCGACGATTGCGCAGCTGGAGGCCTCGTTGATTTTGTGTGAAGTATTGCGACGGTTTTCGTTTGTGCCGCTGAATGCATCGAAGATTTTTCCAATCTCGCGTGTCAGCGTTCGACCTTCTGATGGCATATGTTGTCGGGTCTTGAAATATGATGCCAAGTGATTCGATTCAAGTTTAATCAATAAAAAACCCAGCCAAAACATGGCTGGGTTTTCATCAGAGACCGGCCTGGAGGGCCAACCTTGCTCGGGGTTACACGGACTTCAAGAAGTTCAGTGCGATCTTGTTAAATTTGGTCGGATTCTCCATGAACATGAAGTGGCTGCCACCTTCATCGACTTCAAAGATTTCCACTTTTGCGCCCGGTATTTTGCTTGCAATCCATGCCTGCGATGCCGGGGTAAAAAAGCTGCCTTTGGCACCGACGACAAGTGTGGGCACATTGATACGGGTGATCGTGTCGCGCCAATCTTGTACGCAATGATCCACCAGTAATTGGGCTGCTTCTTTGCGTGGAAATTTGAGATTTTGTGCGAGTGCATACTCCAGTTTTTTGGCAGGGTAAGCCTTGGTGAAGAACATACCGTTGACCAGACCTGCTGTCGTTTTCTCACCATCCGCACCCGAGAGTGCAGCGGCGGTATCAAACAATGCCTGTGGCGTAAAGACAGCACCGGCATCTGCTTTTTCTGAATCGGACATGCCGGGCGGAATGGTGGTGTAGGGCGCCTGATCGATCAGGATCATCGATCCCGTGCGATGTTTGCCATACAAATCCCAATGAGCCCAGATTACTGAGCAGCCCATCGAGTGTCCGACTAGTGTGGCATTACTCACACCGAGGCTGTCTAATAGTTCATGTAAATCCGTTGCCAGCCTCGACATGCGATAGCCATGCTTTGGCTTGTCTGAATCGCCATGGCCACGCATGTCTACCGCGATCACACGGTAGTGTTCAGAAAACGCCGTGATCTGATCCTGGAACATCGCTGCAGTTTGCGACCAGCCCGGGACCATGACGATGGGTCGACCGCGTCCTGATTCCAGATAACTCAGCTTGACGCCATCGCTGGTTACGAAGCTGCCTTGTTTTATTTCTCCAGGGTTGACGCCGCCACCGAGACCAATGTTGGCGCAACCCGTGGTTGCCAGCGAGGTACCGGCCAGTGCTGCTGCAGCGAGAAAATGTCGTCGAGAGGGGCGCTGTGCTTGCATTGCATCCACGCTTGGAGGTTGGGTTACCGAGTTATCTTTTTCCACGTTGTCTCCTGTTTTTTTATGAATTTAAAAACAATCACAATACCTTGCTGCAAAAGGAAGATAGCAGAGTCTATGGGGAAGAGACTTTTTTGCGGCCTTTCCCCTCACTGCGCTGGAATATCGATGAAATATCCAGTCCAGCCTAGAATATGGCAAGATTTACAAAAATCAATGATGGAGACAAAGCATGGCACGTTCTCTCGCCGCCGAAGCGGATGCGAAATTTCACTTTCACCCTTATACCCAACCAAGAGATCTCGAAAAAAACGGAGCGCTTGTGGTCGTTGGTGGGCGAGGCGTGCATGTAACTGATGAACACGGTAAGGAATACATCGAGGGTATGGCCGGCCTCTGGTGTGCTGCGCTGGGTTTTTCCGAGCAGCGTCTGGTCGATGCCGCGCATCGGCAGATGCAGAAGCTACCTTATTACCACACGTTTTCCGGGAAAGTCTCTGGCCCTGTAACAGAGCTCGTTGAGGTCATGATGCGCTGGTCGCCTGTACCGATGGCGCGCATCTTGTTTGCGAATTCAGGATCGGAGTCGAATGACACGGCGGTCAAGCTGGTTCGCTACTACCACAACGCCATTGGTCGGCCGCAGAAGAAAAAAATCATCGCGCGTGTCAAAGGCTATCACGGCGTGACGCTGGCAGCGGCCTCGCTCTCGGGCATTCCGACCATGCACAAGCATTTCGATCTGCCGATGCCGGAG
>JBIIEY010000315.1:0-2920 GCA_044237595.1 Burkholderiaceae bacterium
GCAAAAATCAGCGGATCGTCATGCATTTGCCCACGATGCGCTTTCATCCACACCCAGCTGATCCAGAAAAGCATGATGGGTACCGACGCCCACATGAATTCCGGTGAGCGATAGAGCTTCATAACCGCATCGCTATTGAGATAAAACGCCAGCACCAGCACCGCTGAATAACCTGCGGACATACCGAGATTTTGGACCAGTGATGCGTCGGTGGTGAGATAGCCGCGGCCGTGGGCCTTCTCGCGGCCCATCTGTGCCTGCACGATCAGTTCGGCATAGCGTTTGACGAAAGCCAGTGAGAGGAAAAGGAAAACCGAAAACGCGAGCAACCAGAACGACATCGGAATATCGGCAGCAGAAGCACCAGCAATGATGCGTACCGAGTACAGCATCGCCAATACAAGGCAGTCAGCGATGATCAGACGCTTGAGTCCCCAGGAATAGGCGCAGGTCAGAAGAAAATAAAACGCGAGCCAGGCAGTGAAGTTCGGACCTGCCTGAATCCCCAGCAAAGCTGAAAGCAAGAGCAGCAACGGTATCAGCAACACGCCCAGATGCACGCTCACGCGACCCGAAGCAAAGGGACGGAATTTCTTTCTTGGATGGTGGCGGTCACTGTCGAGATCGAATAGATCATTTGCGATGTATACCGCCGAAGCACAAAGACAGAATGCCAGAAAAGCCAACATGAGCGCGCTGGCCATGCCAGCATCGGGCACGATATGCGCGGCCATGGGGGTGATGAAGAGCAGCAGATTTTTCGTCCACTGATGCAAGCGCAATACCCGGCTGATGTCTGCAAGACCCACGCTATTGGAAGCAAACACGCGCTCAACCTGGGACACAGCGCGCGCCTGCTGCTCTACCGATGCCGATGCGTTTACAACGATTGCGCGCCGCGAACGCCGCCAGACAGGCAGATCAGCCGAAGAATTGCCCGCATAATCAAAACCACCGCGACCAAAGCGCGCTTCCAATGCAGCGCCCTTGTTTTCAGCGCTCAGATTATGGTGGCCATCGCTGGCCATGACTTCATCAAAAATACCCGTGTGTTCAGCCACGGCATGCGCCATTGAGGTATCGGCAGCCGTGCAAAGAATGAGTTTTCGGCCTTGCGCATGCTCTGCGCGAAGCCATTCGAGGAGCGGCTCGTTGTAAGGCAGCGCCGCCGCATCGAAATCGGTGAGTGCAGAGAGGCGCTGTTTCAGAGCAGCCTTGCCCTGGGCCAGCCAGAACGGTATTTGAAGCACCGACAGCGGACGCGCACGCAAAGCCCGCACTGCAGATTCATGCAGGGTATCGGTCAGAATCAGCGTACCGTCGAGATCGACAGCGAGCGGGGTTGGGGTCAATGGACGGTCCTTGTCGGGGCGGCGACGCACGCGGCGCTATAACGGATCCTGCGAATACTTCAGATATTTGGCGAATCCGTCGCCGGTGCATATTGTAAATCAGCCACCTGTCCGCAAAGAAAGGCCTTGAAAAGCGGCGTCAGCGCTGGGACGCAGCGTCCACCACCACCAATGCGGTCATGTTGACGATACGGCGCACCGTGGCAGAGGGCGTGAGCACATGCACTGGTCGTGCACAACCCAGCAAGATTGGGCCAATCGCCACGCCATTGCCCGCCGCGACCTTGAGCAGGTTGTAGGCAATATTGGCGGAATCAATGTTGGGCATGACCAGCAGATTCGCGTCACCCTTGAGCGGCGTGTCAGGCATCATCGCGCGCAAGGTATGCGCATCCAATGCAGTGTCACCGTGCATTTCACCATCGACCTCGAGATCCGGCGCACGCTCTCTGAGCAATGCAAGCGCAGCACGCATTTTTTGCGCAGATTCGCTGTTGCTACTGCCGAAGTTGGAATGCGACAGCAACGCAGCGCGCGGATGCAAACCGAAGCGGCGCATTTCTTCCGCCGCCATGATGGTGATCTCGGCCAGTTGCTCGGCGGTGGGGTTTTCATTGACGTGGGTATCCACCAGTACCAACTGACGATCGGGCAGGATCAGCGCGTTCATTGCTGCGTAGGTGTTAACACCAGCGCGCTTACCCAGTACCTGATCGATATAGTGCAAATGCAGATCGGTGCTACCGAAGGTGCCGCAGATCATGCCATCGGCATCACCTTTATGAATCGCCATCGCGCCAATTAGGGTATGGCGACGGCGCATCTCCAGCCGTGCCCATTGCTCGTTGACGCCCTTGCGGTTCGTCATCGCCAGATAGGTCTCCCAGTACGAGCGATAGCGGTCGTCTTGTTCCGGATTGATGATGTCAAAGTCAATTTCAGGACGCAGGCGTAGGCCATAGCGTTCTATGCGTTGCGCCAGCACTGCGGGACGACCGATCAGCGTGGGCTTGGCCAGCCCTTCATCGAGCACGACCTGAACGGCACGCAGCACACGCTCTTCTTCGCCTTCGGCAAAGACAATGCGCTTCTTCGATGCCGGTGCTTTCTTAGCAATCGCGAATACCGGCTTCATGAAGCTGCCGCTGTGATACACAAACTGCTGCAGACGATCCGCATACGCTGCCATGTCTTTGATGGGTCGCAACGCGACGCCTGACTCTTCTGCCGCACGCGCGACCGCCGGTGCGATCTTGAGCATGAGTCGCGGATCGAAGGGCTTGGGTATCAGATAGTCCGGACCAAACGCGAGATTGGTGATGCCATACGTCGTAGCGACCACATCCGATTGCTCGGCCTGTGCCAGCTCGGCAATCGCATGCACGGCCGAGATTTCCATCGCACGTGTGATGGTGGTAGCACCGCAATCGAGCGCACCACGAAAAATATACGGGAAGCACAGCACATTGTTGACCTGATTCGGATAGTCCGAGCGGCCGGTGGCGATGACAGCATCATCACGCACTTCGCGCACTTCCTCGGGCAGAATTTCCGGCGTCGGATTAGCC
>JBIIEY010000316.1:0-2919 GCA_044237595.1 Burkholderiaceae bacterium
ATTTCCTTTGGATCAGGACTGGAAGAAAGTGCTTGCCTCGCCTTTGATAAGCCGCTGGGCAACCGAGGCTTTGTTGGATTCCGAACTGAGAGGTATGGAAGCCAATGAGAAAAGTGCAGAGTTCAAAGTGCGGGAAATTGAAGCCAAAGGATTAAAGTCCGACGATTTTGGTAAAGATATATTTTTTATTTTTGGCATTTCTCTGGCGGCGTTGATGGCTACCGCTTTTGTACTTTCTGGTCGATCTCAAAATAAAAAATCTTGAACATAGACGTATTGAAAAAGGAGTAGTTCATGAGATGCATGCTGTGTGGAACCGCAAATCGCGAGGATGCAAATAAGTGCAAACAATGCGGGTCTGATCTGACCAAGGAATCGAAGCCATTTTCTAGTGGTCGCAGCACGCCTGCGCCTACGATACTCGTGACTAACTCACCTGAATCCAATTTGGGCGACGGTGGCAGAAAAACTGAATATCTCGTCCCTGAAAGTGATGCAAGCAGCGGAGGCGCTCCCGTTGCGCCTCGGGAAGCCGCTGGCAACAGAAATGCACGAAAAACGCAATTTATTGCCCCGGATGAGGCAGCAGCACTAACGCCTCAGGTCAGTAATAAGCCCAAACTTGTCGGGTTCCTGGTGTCTTACACCTGGAATGCATCGGGCGATGCGTTCAAAATCTACGATGGCAAAAACAGCTTTGGATCATCCAGTGCCGTTGACTCTCCAGTGCCTTCCGATCGTGCGATGAGCTCCGAACACTTTGTGGTCATGGTGCGGGGCGGTCGAATCAAAGTCAGGGATTTGACAACAACCAATGCAACGACCGTCGATGGGGTGGAGATTTGGGGGGACTCGGCTGATGCCACCCATGGAACCAAGATAAAAGCAGGTGATACTGAATTCGTATTGGTGCTCATTCCATAATTGAAAAGGCTGCTGCTGATGAAGATTATTAGAGAGATGCCAAGTCGGTATTCGATGGATGCGGACCCATCTTATTGCGGCAAAGAGAAGGGCTCGAAGCACAAAGATGGCGTAACCGTTATTCGGCCCGAAAACGGCGGGGTAGTGTTGAATCAGCGCGTCCTTACGCTGTTGATGCCTTTGCTGGGCCTTGTACTCGCAATCTGCCATGCGACCGCACAGTCTGCCGAAGTTCGGGGTATCGAGGTAAGGAACATTAAAGTCGCGCCGTCAAATAATTTGGACGGGTACGTGTCGTTCCGAACAGCGACAGACCAGCCCACGATCGAGCTATCGCAAGAAAAGCTCTCGGTAAAAATTGACGATTCGTCGATTCCGAAAAATGACATAAAAATTAAAAGTTTTGGTGACTCTGATCAGGGACTGGCGGTATTGATTGCGCTGGATATCAGCGGATCCATGACGAACAGTTTACCGACGCTGAAACGCGAGCTAAAGAATTACATTCGAAAGCTGCGATCCGGAAAAGATTTCGTTGCCATTGGCATCATCGGTGATAACTGGAAGCTGGCACTGGATTTCACCAGCGATATAGAACAAGCATCGGCGTTTATAGACAAGCTCCAGGGTACTTCCCAAACCACTGCATTGTTCGAGTCTATTTACGACGGTGTCAGACTGTTGGCTCAGCGCGGTAGTGATCTTCCGCTGCGACGATCGATGATCGTACTGAGCGATGGCATGAATGAAAAAACCGGCAGGACTGCAGCGCAGTGTGTTGAAATCGCGAAGCAGAATTTCATCGACGTTCACTCGCTTATTTTTTTACCTACACAGAACGCTCGCGTTCTCGCGGCAAAGGGTGAGCTGGAAGTGATCTCGAAGGATACCGGCGGCATCACCTTTACGGCCCTCTCTGCAGAGCAAATTGGCGATGGTGTCAACAAGCTCAATATGGAAATGGCGAATGAAATTGTCTTGTCCATTCCTTTGCGCCATGTGCCGACGAATGGTTTGAGCCATACCTTAGGCATCAACTACGACAACGTCTCCAAGAAAGTCCCCTTTGTTGTCAGCGAAAATGAACTGACCCGAATCAAGTCGCTCACCTCCGAGAAGGCTGGTGGCATTCCGGAGAAGCTTTGGATTTACCTTGCCATCGGCGGTGCATTAGCGGCTGTATTTGCCTTTTTGTTCTGGCGGAGAGCGGTCAAACAAAAAGAGCTTGAAAGCGCGGCCCAGAATGAGGTGGCTCTCGCGTCGCCACCTGAGGTGGCTGGAAGAACCAGCATTGAGATTCCTCCTGAATCCGTGCCTGATTCTCGTACCGAGAAACGAATTGATATTGAGAAGCCAGCGAGTGTTCCCAGACCCGCGCCACGGAAGACGGAATATCGTGTACCTTCGAGCGATCGATCAATAACCAGGCTGGTACTGATTGGTGGTGCGCCGAAAACGCAAACTTATCAGCTGGATGGATCGCAGATTTCCATTGGTGCGCATGACAATAATGATATCTGGGTCGATATACCATCCGTGTCAGGTAGACATGCCGTATTAATGCAAACTGCCACCGGCTACAGCATTACCGATCTCAATTCAACCAACGGCACTTTTGTCAACGGCGTCAGAATTGGTCAAACGCCTGTTGCGCTGGTGAGTGGTCAGGAAGTGCGCTTAGGCCTGGTTGTTTTTCGCGCAGAATAAAAACCTGGCTCGTTAGGCCATTTGTGGCGGCAGCGGTTCAGTAGGCTTGTGTACCGCCAGCGGCGCTGAAGACCTGCCATAAACCTAACGAGTGGGTTGAACATATAACAATGGAGGTAACTCATGTCAGCCAAGGTGTTTGTCGGAGAGGGAACTGATCCAGGGCGTGTGAGAGAGGAAAATCAGGACGCCACCAGCTTCTATCGAACCAGTGACGATGTCTGGACCTTGTTGATTGTGTGTGATGGTATGGGCGGTCATGCGGGTGGCCGACAAGCGGCCGCGATG
>JBIIEY010000040.1:0-10104 GCA_044237595.1 Burkholderiaceae bacterium
CTCTGGTATGTGGGTCCGACGCTGATCGATTTGCTTGAATCCCTGCCGGTGCATGACAACGAACATACACAAGCTTTGCGCTTTCCGGTGCAATTGGTCGCGCGTCACAACGGTCATGAGGCTAATGACTTCCGTGGCTATATGGGTCGCGTTGAATCGGGCACGGTTCGCAAGGGTGACAAACTGCTGGTGCAACCAACGGGTTTGTCTGCCACTGTCAAAGACATACTCACGCTGGATGGCTCGCTGGAGAGTGCCGCTGCGGGTAAATCAGTCACGATTCTATTGGATGAGTATCTCGACATCTCACGTGGCGACATGCTAGTCGCTGCAGATGCACCTGCCACCACACTCAAAAACGTGACGGCTGATGTATGCTGGCTGTCGGAAGAGCCACTCGATCTGCGCCGCAAGTACTGGCTCAAGCACACGACTCGGCAGGTAGCTGCAAAAGTGATGTCGCTGGACTCACTCCTGGATATCAACACCCAGCAGCAGTACAGCGGCGACACACTGACACTGAATGGCATTGCACGAATCACTCTCACTGTTCAGCAACCGCTGGCAGCAGATGCGTATGAGACCTGCCGTTCCACGGGTAGCTTCATCCTGATTGATGAAATCTCACATCAGACCGTTGCCGCAGGCATGATTCGTCTGGATTGATTGCCGGGCTGATTGCTGCGCTGATAAACTGCAACGATGCAGGATCCATTCAACAGACCGATCCGGACGCAACCGGGTCGCGTCTGGCTGGTGGGCGCCGGCCCCGGCGCAGCCGACCTCATTACCGTGCGCGGTGCTGCGGTTCTGCGCGATGCAGAAATCGTTTTGCATGATGCGCTTGTCACACCGGATGTTCTCGCACTCTGTTCTCAAGCTCAACTGGTCTCGGTTGGCAAGCGCAGCGGTCAGCGTTCCACAGCGCAGACACTCATCAATCAGAAGTTAATCGACTGCGCATTTCGCTACGATCGCATCGTGAGACTCAAAGGCGGTGACCCCATGCTGTTCGGGCGCGCCGATGAAGAGCTGCAGGCTCTGGAATCCGCTGGCATTTCGTATGAAATAGTCCCCGGCATCACGACGGCCTTTGCTGCCGCTGCTGCGATACGTCAGCCGCTGACCAAACGCGGTGTCGCGCGCAATGTCGCCTTTTTTACTTCCACCACAGGCAAGGGTGAAACCGATAAGGCGGCTCTACCAAGCTGCGACACGCTGGTACAGTACATGGGCGGTCAGGAAGCGATAGAAACGGCGAAGCGTTTGCTGGCACATGGCAAAGCAGCTGAGACACCCGTCATAGCGATTGAAAACGTCAGCCGCACCGATCAGCGCGTGATGCGCATGACCCTCGGTGAGATGTCCAAGGGTATACCTGCTTGTGAAGGCCCAGTGCTGGTGATGATCGGCGAGGCTCTGCGGCCGAGAAGCGTAAAACCTTAGACCCTGCTAACACAATAAGCAGCAATCGCATCCAGCACTGCAGGACTCTCACCTACGGCATCGCTGACATGCAGCGACAATTCAGGATACTGCGTCCGCAGAGATTCGATCATGGGCGGAAGATCACGCAGCACGTGGCCACCCTGCCCCAGAAATACGGGTACCACGCTGATCTCCGTGCAGCCGTGCTCTGCCAACTGAGATACGACGGCTGGCAGACGCGGCTCCATCAACTCCAGAAAAGCGAGCTCAACAGCCGTATCAGGCAAGCTCGATTGGGCAATTTTCTGTAATTTCTGAAAAGGTTGAGCCCAGCGCGGATCACGCGCGCCATGGGCAAACAGTACAAGGGCTTTTTGTGTTGTCATCAATGTCTCTCCACCCATCGACACGCACTGATGGCAGCAAACAGGAATAAGGCACTCGGCGCGATCGCCGTCATGAAAGGCGGCCAAGTATTAAGCAAGCCGATATGCGAAAAAAGGCTGTTAAGTAGCTGGAAGGATACGCCAATCATGATGCCTATAAAAATTTTCAGTGACAAACCACCACTGCGCGACTGGAGATAAGCAAACGGCAAGGCCAGCGCCATCATCACGAACACGGCAAGCGGATAAAAAAGCTTGGTCCACAAGGCGATTTCGTAGCGATCCGTACGCTGCCGATTTTCCTCCAGATGCCGTGTGAACACGATCAAATCCAGCGCCGACATTCTGTAAGGATCGGAAATCAGGACAGCCATGATCTCTGGCGTGATTTCCGAGTTGAGTGTGCTGGAATTGAAGATGTATTGCGTGATGACGGCGGACTGACTGGAATTTCTCTGTCCCGCATCCCGAGCAAATCGCATCTCTTTGACTTTGTCCAGACGCCACTGGTTATTATCGAGAAAATGGGCTTCATCTGCCGTAATGAGAGTCATCAGGCGCATCTGGTTATCAACCTCGTAAATCCAGACCGATCGAAGTGCACCACTGAGCTCGACCTTCCCTGCATTCAGGAATCGCGAACCGGTGACTTGCTTGGTAACCGGATCGCGAAGCACATCCTTGGCCCACAATCCTGAGCGAAATTCGGACGAAATAGCCGCGCCTTGAATGCGCCGCTTGGAACTCTCCCGAAAATCATTGAAGCGCGGCGCAATGAATTCGCCCAACACGAAGGTCAGTACAGCAAACACGATGGCGATCGGTAACAGCATGCGAATGACACCCGACATCGACAGCGAGGATGCACGCATGACGGTAAATTCGGAGCGTGCGGCCAACTGGGCCATCACATAGATGGTCCCGATCAGTGCTGCAATCGGCATGATCTGATAGGCATAATTCGGCAGCCCAAGCGACACATACATGAATGCATGCTCGATGCGATAGCCCCCCTGCCCCACTGATTTGATCTCGCTCATTATGTCGAGAAAAGCGAACAGTGCAAGAAAAGCGATCAGTACAAATGCGACAGAGCGATAAATTTCGCCAGCAAAGTAACGCCGAAGCACCGTCATGTTGTGCCTCCGGAGCGCGGCAGAATGATGCGACGTACCAACGTCAGCCAGGCCGATGGGTGCCAGCGCATATTGGGGTTATTCCGCCAGAAAAATAACAAGATAACCAGTGTGCCCGCCACCAAATGCAAAGGCCACCATGACATGCCGAACGAGGTTTTTTCCTGCGCGACCATGGCTTGCATGATGCTCGTGGCATTAAAGTAGGTAACGGCCAGCAGCAAGGCAATCATCAGATTGAGCGTGCGACCGCGCCGGGGGTTCACAAATCCCAGCGGTATGGCCAGCAACATCTGTATCAGACAAGTCAAGGGTGCGGAGATGCGAAACAAGAGTTCGGCGAGGTTGTTGGGGGTCGGATCGTTGATCAGTTCCGCCGTCGCGAGTACACGGGCAGATTTGTTTTCTGCGAGTTCCTTGGTATTGCTGGCGATGATGACGGTATATCGCTCGAAATCCATGATTCGGAACTCCGGCGAACCGGGCATACCATCGTAGCGCCGGCCGTCATACAGGCGAAGCAGCTTGTCACCCCGGGCATCAATCTGGACCGTACCCTCACGCGCCAGAACTACGCCACTCTCTTGATTCTGATTCTGACTAAGAAAAACGTTGTTAACTTTCGCGGTGTCCGAAGAAAGCCCCTCGACGAAAAATACTTTTTGACCGTTAGCTGACTCTTGAAATTTGCCCGGCGATACACGCGAGATATCCTCCCGGTTGCGGAAACGCTCACGCTGTTCAGCAGAGAGTTTTTGTGACCACGGCGTGAGCCAGAAAGAAAGCGCCGCGGTCAATATCACCATCGGCAGGCCGACCTGCACAACCGGGCGCACCCAATCCATCAGCGAGACGCCTGAGGCGAACCAGACGACCATTTCGGAATCCTGATAACTGCGAGCGACAACCATCAGCACCGCAATAAAGGTCGAGAGCGAAATCAGGACTGGCAAGTTGATCAGTGATGCGAATCCGATCAGAGCAAGGACATCGGAGGACGCGATCTTGCCCGCAGCGGCATCGCCTAGGATGCGTATCAGCGTGACGGATATGATGATGGTGAACAGCGCCGTGAACACCGCGCCCACGGCATTGAGCAGTTCGCGGCGTATGGCGCGCTGAAAAATCATTCGGAGACTATAATTGTGCGCATTAAAGGAGTGATCATGGACTTTAGCATAAAAGCTTTTAATGCAAAAAACGCAATCGCCCAGCACAAAGCGGCGTGCATCGCTTTAGGTGTATTCGAGAACGGCAAACTCTCGGCTGCCGCCAAGGCGCTCGACGAGAAAGCCTCGCTTACCGCTGCGATCAAGAGCGGCGATATCTCCGGCAAGGCGGGCACGACCCTACTGCTGCATCGTACCAGTGGCAATGCCAAGCGCATTTTGCTGGTCGGGCTGGGTAATGAAGGTGAAGTGTCGGATCGAAATTTCATCACTGCCTCGCAAGCGGTAGCGCGTGTCTTCGCAACGCTGGGCAGCAACGATGCATTGGTTGCCCTGCCTTTCGACGTTGTTCAGGGACGAGATGCCGACTGGGCACAGCGCACCATGGTGCTGTCGCTGCGCGAAAGTATCTACCGCGCTGACGCCCTCAAGAGCAAGAAAGACGAAAATCGAACCGGTGTTACCAAGGTGACCTTGGCGGTCGATGAAAGCCGCCTGGCGCACGCCCGTAAAACGCTGGCCCAAAGCGTTGCCTTGGCCAACGGCATGGATCTCAGCAAGACCCTGGGCAATCTTCCACCCAACATCTGCACCCCCACCTATCTGGCGACCACAGCAAAACAGCTGGGCAAAGAATTCAAACTCGGTGTCGAGATCCTCGACCGCAAGCAACTCGAAGCCCTCAAGATGGGCAGCTTTCTGTCGGTGACCAACGGCAGTGATCAGCCGCCGAAATTCATTATCCTCAAGCACATGGGTGGCAAGGCGAAGGACGCGCCGGTCGTGTTGGTCGGAAAAGGCATTACCTTCGACACAGGCGGTATTTCACTCAAGCCCGGCTCGGGCATGGATGAGATGAAGTACGACATGTGCGGTGCCGCCTCGGTACTGGGTACCTTCCGCGCCATCGCCGAAATGCAGCTGAACCTGAACGTCATCGGCGTTATCCCGACTTGCGAGAACATGCCATCCGGTAGCGCAACCCGCCCCGGCGACATCGTCACCTCCATGTCAGGACAGACCATCGAGATCCTGAACACCGATGCCGAGGGACGACTGATTCTGTGCGATGCACTGACCTATGTAGAGCGCTTCAAACCCGCCTGCGTCGTGGATATCGCCACCCTGACGGGCGCCTGTGTGACTGCGCTCGGCCATCACAACACCGGGCTGTTCACGCGTCACGACAGCACCCATGATGCACTGGCCAACGAATTACTCGCCGCCGGCAAAGCTTCCAATGACACCGCATGGCGCATGCCCATCGAGGAAGCGTACCAAGAGCAGCTCAAGTCCAACTTCGCCGATATCGCCAATATCGGTGGCCCACCCGGCGGCAGTATCACCGCAGCCTGCTTCCTGGAGCGATTCACCCGCAAATATTCATGGGCTCATTTAGATATCGCTGGCACCGCGTGGAAGAGTGGTGCTGCCAAAGGCGCCACAGGCAGACCGGTGCCGTTGCTGACCACGTTCCTGCTGGAACGCGCGAAAAGCTAAACGTTAACCTGACTTCTCAGAAAACGGGAGCCGCTTGGCTCCCGTTTTTTATTGCAACAAAGAATTACTTCTAGGATGAACCCGCCAAGTAGTGCAAAAAAGAATGAACTGAATCGAATATACCGCCACATAGTTTGAAAAATGATGCAAACGCCAAATATTTGGCGTTTTTTACCGACAGAATATGGGGAAGCAAAGCAAATGAACAAAGTGAATTTTCAAACTCCGATTTCAGGTAAAGATCTGAAATTGCCCGATTTACCGCCCGAAGAACAACCCGCCTCGGATCCGCTACCGAAGATAGCTCACGCCAAGTCCGAGCAGAGGGCACACGACGCGCAGAAAAATTGTATTAAAACGACTAAAACTATGTCAGCCAATGCGAGCCGGCAGCATGTGGTGAGTCAGTCAGAGAAAAAATCTAAATTCAGCCGATTTGCAACATCGCTGATTAATCATATAAAAGGCCGTAACAACAAAAGTAATTCATTTTCAAAATTTGAATTTAAAAAAGAACGCTCTTCAAACATCAATCCTCTTACTTTCAAAGAAAACGAGCCCAGAACAGCAGACGAGATAAATTTGAATCGTCTGAAATACCTCTTGCCCAAGCTTACTGAAAAACTGGACAATACAAAAAAGCAGCAATTATCAACAACAATGCGTCAATGCTGTGGCGAGCTCGGAGGGGAGCCGAACTCTCAGAATTTGCTACTTCTTAAAAGGCTGGCAGACCCAACCGACAAACCATCTGAATACCACAGCGCCTTGAAAGAATTGACAGTAAAGATAGATGACATTCTTTTGAAGATCATGACGGACGAATTTATGGCTGGGATCAACAAAGCGATTGATGATGTGCCTAGCAATCCTGTTCCGCCCCCTCCGGCAAGGACAGCATCGGCCAATAAATCTGCGACCAACGATGAAATCGATAGTTTATTCAAAGAGTTAGACTACGATATTTTCAACCCACCTTTTTCGACCAAAAGTAATGCAGATTCAGTTAATCCAGACGACATATTAAATATTTTGAATACAGACACTCCTCGCTAGCCACCCTCAGCCAAGACGGTTGCCAGCGCTGATGAATTGGAAAGCGCGTTTACGGATTTAGATAATGAGGTGAAAAAGACCAAAGATTCTGATGAACTGGACGAGATATTAAATGAGCTAAATACGGACACTCCTTGCCAACCAACCACAGCCAAGACGGTTACCAGCGCTGAAGAACTGGAAAGTGCGTTACAGGCTTTAAATGAAGAGACGAAAGAGGGCGAGTAACACCGATTCGGCAAGTGGCCCGCCATCTTGGCTAAAATGCGACCTGCACCCACTCATCAGGTCCATCAATGAAACTCGCCACATGGAATGTCAATTCCCTCAAAGTACGCCTGCCGCAAGTGCTGCAATGGCTGGAATCCTCGCCGGTGGATGTCCTCTGCCTGCAAGAAACCAAGCTGACTGACGACAAATTCCCGGTCGCGGAAATCGAGGCTGCGGGCTATCAGGTGGCATTCACGGGACAAAAAACCTATAACGGCGTCGCCATCCTGTCCCGCCAGCCGATCACGGAGGTGGTCAAGAATAATCCCCTGTTTCCGGACGAGCAGCAGCGCATCATCAGCGCCACGATCGAGGGTATGCGTATTGTTTGTGCCTATGTGCCGAACGGACAGGCGGTGGGATCAGACAAATATGACTACAAGCTGCGCTGGCTGGAAGCGCTCATTCAGTGGCTGGCAGCCGAGCTTCAACAATTTCCATCGCTCGCCGTTTTAGGTGACTACAACATCGCACCCGCCGATGCGGATGTACATGACCCCGCTGCATGGCAAGATCAAGTGCTGGTGTCAGCGCCCGAGCGGGCAGCGTTTGAACGTTTATGTGCCCTGCCACTGGCAGATGCGTTTCGCTTATTTCGCCAAGCGGAAAAACTTTATAGCTGGTGGGATTATCGGCAGATGGCGTTCCGTCGCAACCGAGGGCTGCGCATAGATCATATTTTGCTCTCGCCTGCGCTAGCACAGCGCTGCACTGCCTGCGAAATCGATAAATTACCCAGAAAATGGGAACAACCGTCAGATCACACGCCAGTCATTGCGACATTGCAGTGAGCTTATCCGCAACCGAACGTAGTTAAATCTGTCTTCAGCGGTTGTTGACCTTGACGTAGACGGGCACCATCGTTTGCGGAATCAGCGTGCCTGCGTGTTCTGCATTGCGATTCATGTCCCGCGTGAAATCAAGTGCCAGCATAATCGCGAGCATTTGCTCATGCTCTTGCGGACGGAGACTCCAGAATTCTAGCGACATTTGCTTGTCAAATGGATTGATGTAGCGTTTTTCTTTGCGCAGTTCGAAATGCAGATGGGGCCCCGTAGAAAAACCGGTTGAGCCGACGTACGCCACTTCTTCACCGCGCAGTACTTTTTTGCCGGGCACTATGCCGGGTACAAAACCAGACAGGTGTGCGTGGTAGGTTTCGTAGCCCTCACCATGACTGAGAATTACCAGATTGCCATAGCCACCCATGGGGCTGGCAAATACGACTTCGGCATCAGCGACCGCATGTACTGGCGTACCCGCAGGTGCAACAAAGTCGATACCAATGTGCTGCCCTCGGTAGCTGAAACTGCGAATCGCAAAACGGAGTTTTTTCTTGCCGCGAGCACGGGTAGGTACTTGACGATGCACCGTGGTCACGCTTTCACCGACACCGCGAGAAATATTCACATGACGGGTCGGCGAATACCACAGCGCACGTTCGTAATCGGTACCACTGGTTGTGCTGAAATAGGCACCCGGCTGCCCGGCACGCTCGAACCAAACCACCCGATCTTTGACCGTACCTCTCAAATTGTCGATCAGTTCGATCGCCAGAATCTTCTCCGCACCCTGCTCGCGTAATTTTTCTTTTTGCAACACCAAACGAAGCTGATAATTTGCGGGAGTAGTCAGTTTGGCCGTCATCTGACGTATCAGCAAACCCAGCTCCCAGCGCAAATGCATTGGGATCTTCTCGAGTTGATCGACAGGCAGTGATTCGAGATCACCCACAGGCAAATTGAATTCACTCAGCGATCGAGACAGCATCGGTAATTCAAGACGGCGTATCACCGGTTTGTCTTCGCTTGCAGCTTTGGACATGAACAAGGCGATAGGCTGATCTGCCGTCGATGCGCGGCTGAGCACTGCCAGCGAATTCACATCCCCTTTGGGCGCCACTGCTGATGCGTAGTGCAAGCACTCCTTGCCACGGACCTGCGGCTCCAAAGGATTGGCATCGAGAAGAAAATGCTGCAGCTCCTGCTCCTCAATACCGAGCTGCCAAGTCAGCAGGCGCTTTTGCTCGGTGGTCAGGCAACCTTGTTCGAGGTTGGTATCAATAGTCCTCGACTGGTCCGCAGCTTCCGGCGAATTCAGGTGGATGACAACAGGGCCACGTGCCGACTGCCGCTGCTTGGCTGACTTGGACGTCGACTTGGCCGGCGCCTTGCCCGCGAGCGCAGGCTGCGTTGGCAGTGCCGCAGTGATTGCAAATAATGCAAGAATCAGAATTCTCATCAAAAGCTATCCAAATGTATCGAGGTACCACTGTTCATCGGTCCACCAGGCCAAATGTTGAATAAGGCGCGGTTCGCGCAAAGTGCGCCTCTGACGGGATGTCCAGAACCAGAGGACGCACTGTCCGGATACAGTGTTTGCCACAACGGTCAGATCGTTATGTTCTATAAAAGCACTGTATTATGCGAGACCAATAAGAAGCGGTTTTAATAAGCCTATTTGATGTTGGTTGAATAATTTTCAAATAAGCAATACCGCTTTAGTAATGTTTTTGATACTAACACAAGATTCTCAACAATCCACATGCAAAATCAAGAAGTTCCGCAACGCCGCTTAAGTACTTTCGATCTTATTTGCCTGGTATTCGGAACCGTCGTTGGTGCGGGTATTTTCAAAGCACCATCAATTGTTGCGGCGCAATCAGGTAGTGGCGTTGAATTTCTTCTGGCATGGCTGATCGGCGGACTGATCTCGGTTGCAGGGGCACTTTGCTACGCAGAGTTGTCCACGTCTTACCCAAGCGCTGGCGGTGAATATCATTTTCTGAGCCGCAGTTTTGGTAAAAACCTGGCCTTCTTTTATGTGTGGGCTCGCGCCACTGTGATTGTGACCGGCTCAATGGCCATTTTGGCAATTACATTGGGTGATTACATGGCAGCGATATGGCCGCTGGGGCCCTATTCCAATTTCATCTGGGCCGTAGGTGTCATAGTGACACTCAGCCTGGTCAATTTGATTGGCATACACCAAAGTACCTTCACCCAAAATACTTTCACGGTGCTGGAATTCCTTGGCATCCTCGCGGTCATCGTTGCAGGTTTTTATGCTGGCCGAGATACACCTGCGTTGGATTTGCTGACGCAGAAAACAGGTGACACCAACTACGGGCTGGCGATGGTCTTCGTTTTGCTGACCTTT
>JBIIEY010000041.1:0-10103 GCA_044237595.1 Burkholderiaceae bacterium
TGGCATCCGCGAGAGGCCATTTTCGCCATGGCACATGACGCAGCTTTGAGCGGCTTTCTCGCCGGCTTTGATGTCAGCGGCGGCTGGTAAAGAAACACTGGCCAAGGCCAGCAGGGTAGTAAGCAGTGCAGCTGATTTCATGATCTGAATCGGAATAAAGTAAATGATGAGGATGAAACTGTAGGCTAAAACAAAATCGCCTGCCACGAAAATCCGAGGCAGGCGATTTGCATTACAACGACTGGGCCTGTGGCCCTGTCGTGTTTAGTACGCTCTTAGTTTCCCGCGTACGTGATGCGATAGATCGCACCAGCGTAGTCGTCAGACACGAGGATAGAACCGTCAGGCATGTTGGCAACGTCAACTGGGCGGCCGATAGCGCGCTTGGTTTCTTTGTCCAGGAAGCCTTCAGCAAAGATTTCCGCTTTGCCTGCAGTGCCATCGTCTTTCAGAGGAACGAAGTTGATCAGGTAGCCGCTAGGCTCAGTACGGTTCCATGAACCGTGCGATGCCACGAAAATGCCGCCCTGATACTTCTTCGGGAAGGACTTGCCAGTGTAGAAAGACATGCCCAGCTGAGCCTGGTGTGCAGGGAACTCAACTTGTGGGAAGACAGCGTTTGCTGGCTCAACCATGTCCTTCAGTTCTGGTGCTGCAGGCGAGCCTGCAACTTTGTACTTGCCGTTCCAATATGGGAAGCCGAAGTGCTGGCCAGCCTTAGTGATACGGTTCAGTTCGCCTGGAGGAACGTCATCACCCAGACCGTCAACCTGGTTGTCTGTCGTCCAGATGGTCTTGTCTTTCGGGTTGATGTCGATACCAGCTGGGTTACGCATGCCCATTGCATACACTTCCTTGCCGGAGCCATCGAACGGGTTCAGACGGATAACGCCACCAATACCAACCTTGTTGTACAGGTCGATCTTGTCTTTTGGCTGAACGTTGTATGGCTGACCCAAGGTCACGTACAGTTTGCCGTCATCAGCAACGCGGCATACGCGGCCAGTGTGGTTGTAGGACTGCTCTTCAACAGGAATCAGGCCGCCTTCTTTGACAGCTGTGATCACTGCAACGTCCGGACCTTCGTAGAAGTATTCGGCAGCTGGGAAGTTCAGAACACGGTTTGATTCGGTAACGATCAGGAAGCCGTCTTTAGTCCAGCAAACGCCGTTAGGGTTCTTGAACTTGATCGAAGGAGCAAATGGCTTGACTTCGTCAGCGGTCATGTCGCCGTTACGGTCAGTAACAGCCCAAACCGTTGTCTTGCGAGTACCGACGAACAGCATGTTGGTCGAAGGAGCAACCGCCATGTAACGTGCGTCAGGAACGACAGCGTACAGTTCGATTTTGAAGCCTTCTGGCAGCTTGATCTTTTTCAGGTTGGCCTTGAGCTGTTCAACATTCTTGCCGGTCTGGGGAACGGTAGGAATATCGATTGCCGTGTCGGTGTTTTTCATTGCCGAGATCTTTTCCAGATTCTCGTCGGCAGCAAAGCTGGAGGCGGAGAACGCAACAAGCATCGCCGATGCCAGAACGCTCTTTACAAATACGTTGGATGTAGCCAAGTTTAATCTCCGATTGGTTTTCTGTTGACTGAGTGATGAACCACGTAACCCAACCAAAACTTTCATTTATGTTTTAACAACAGAATTTTGAAAGTTTCTGATTACTTCCTATTGGGGCTTTGGAATATAGAGTTTGCGCCGACGAGGCCACAAGTGAATTTTTTTCATCAATGGGCATTGCATGCCGAACTTGTGGTTTAAGTCTCAACAATGCCTCAAAACGTTCGCAATTTCGACAAAAACGGCTGCCTACTTAACTAACATGCGAACGCTTTCATCTAATTAGACGGTTCGGTCAACGAATCACGACGCCCCAGGGCATTTCGCCTACTTTTACCTCGCCCGAAACGGTCAACTGCTCAGTATCGATGACGGTCACCGAGTTTGAGCGACCATTGGCGACGTAGAGTTTTTTCCCATCAGGCGTGATCGCCATATTCCATGGACGTTTGCCAACCGGGATGGTCGCAAGGATAGTGTTGTCAGCCGTATCGATGGCAGACACCGTACCGTCTTTACCGTTGGAGATGTACACGCGCTTGCCATCGGGTGCCATGGTGACGCCGTTACAGAAGTTGCCCGTTTTGATTTCTTTGATGACCTTGCGACTGGCCACATCGATTGCGTACACCGTGCTGGCAATCTCTGAGGCCACATAAGCCACTTTGCCATCGGGACGGAACGCAATCCCACGCGGACGGTCGCCTACTTTCACCGAGCCAATCTGCTTGCGTTTGCGTACATCAATGACGTCAACGCTGTCGGCTTCCTCGGCTGAGACAAACATCAGTTTGCTGTCGGGACTGAACACCGCATGCTCAGGATTTTTCCCTTTGGTTTTCACGGCAAACATTTTGCGACCCGTGGCCGTTGAAATGAAGTTGACGGAATTGCTGATTTCCGAAGCAGCTGCAACCCATTTGCCGTCAGGAGAAATCGACACGCCCTCCGGCGATTCGCCCAAATTAATGGTGCCAGATACCGTGCGTTCTTCCAGATTGACTTTGACCAGCACGTTATTGGGTTGATCACTCACATACAAGGTCTTGCCATCGATAGATACAGCCAGACCACGGGGCTTGTCCCCTGCCTTGATCTCGCTAACAACCGTATCATTCTCTGTATCGATCACCGACAAAGTGCCCGATTTCTCGTTCGGGACATAGGCAAACGGGCCTGCCATCACCGTTGCG
Source organism: Burkholderiaceae bacterium (assembly GCA_044237595.1). Classification (GTDB taxonomy): domain Bacteria; phylum Pseudomonadota; class Gammaproteobacteria; order Burkholderiales; family Burkholderiaceae_D; genus Pernthalerella. Next base: position 2,759 of record JBIIEY010000041.1, read on the forward strand.
GATACGCACAGCGCAGCAAGCACCAGAGTCAGAGTGGAAAGCGGGAAAAGTTTTATTTTGAATTGCATAGGTATGCGCCTTTATTCAGTAAATTCAGGTAAATGCCAGATTCAGGGGAGTGCCAAGTAAAAACCTGTCTATTTAAGCCGCTTTCGGCACGGGCAGCCTTTGCACAGGATGCGCACTGACTTGCAAGCCCCACAAATTCGCCGCAACGCATGCCACCGACTTACCGAGCACGGTTTCAAATCCACCTGTCAAAGTGAGCCAACCCAGACCCGTAGCCCTGGAGCCCTTGAGCCCGGAAAATCGAAGGCAGGGCACCATTTTTACAGCAAAAAAATTTCTGGAGTTTTACTCGATGCGCCTTAAAGGGTAAAACAGACTGCGAAGGATAACTCATGGCGCTCTTTCAAGCGGTCTCAGACCGGCGGCAAAATAAATTTCCAAATTCGGGTAGGATGATGCGTCGAATAAAGCGCCGCATTGCAGCCACATCCCATCATTGCGCTCGCGCCTCTACTACTGTTTTTTTTGAAAGATTTTCATGTCCGAACATTTCACCGAACATGACTGGCGTCGCTTCCTCACCAGCATAGGGGAAGATCCGGACCGGCCTGGCTTGCGGGAAACCCCGGCGCGCGTGGCGAAGGCCTGGATGGCCTGGACTGCGGGATATCATCAGGATCCTGCCGATGTACTTAAAACCTTCGAAGATGGTGCGGAGGAGTACAACGAACTTATCGTTGTGCGCAATATTCCCGTGTACAGCCATTGCGAGCATCACCTTGCCCCGTTTTTTGGCAAGGCGACAGTGGGCTATATGCCAAATGGAAAAATCGTCGGCCTGTCAAAGCTGACGCGTCTGGTCGAATGCTTTTCTCGCCGACTGCAGGTGCAGGAGCGTATGACCATACAGATCGCAAATGCCCTTATGGAAACCCTGGAGCCCAAGGCGGTGGGCGTCGTCGTGCGCTGCCGACATCTGTGCATGGAAAGCCGCGGTATACGAACGGCGGGCGAAGAGACCGTGACCTCGGCAATGCTGGGCGAATTGCAACCGAACCTTGCCATGCGCACAGAGTTTCTGGATTTGGCGCGCGAAGATTTGGGGCGCTGGTAAACCGTTTTGCCTGTTTGCTGAACGCAGGCGTGTTCAGCTTTCCTTTTTTGAGACTTTCTTCGCAGGTGATTTTTTAACGGGGGCCAGCATGGTTCCGCGGCAGTTAGCTGCGCCGCAGCGGCACGCATATGCTTGTTTGAGCGCCTTGCTCATTTTTTCTTCAATCACCAACCCGTAATCGTAAAAAAGCTCCTCGCCACGAACGAGGTCACGCAGTGCGTGAACGTAGACGCGCCCCTTTTCCTCTTGCGCTTCGCAATTTGGCTCGCATGCGTGGTTGATCCAGCGCGCATCATTGCCTTGATCGCCGCCATCAATCAGCTTTCCGCTTTCCAGGCTGAAGAAAAACGTGTGGTGGGGACTCTCCGGATCCAGCCCAAAACGTTTTTCAGCCTGCGTTTCAGTAATGCGTTTGCCAGCATATTCAATGATCCGAGCGCCAGCAGGAATTTTGCGAGTGGCGAATACGCCATTGCCATGAATGGCCGAGTGGCGCACCCGAATGTGTGTATCCGCAAGCAGTGCTTGCGATGCTGACGATGGGCTACCTGATTTCATGGTGTGAGGTACAAGCGTGGGTGATGGTCGTATTTCAAATTGGTGCCAACTGCGTGAGTAAGGATTGCTGTCGCCAAAAGAGACTGATGATAGCGCGCGATGGCCGGGAGACACAAGGAACGCATTCATGTTGGCAAGTGGCGCGATCGGTAAGCGGGTAATTTTTTCTTGCGCCGGGTAGTTTTTTTGCCCTTGCCAGCTCGGGGAGCGCAGGTATTCAGGGATCTCTTCATGGCACGTGATTTGCAGAGTAGTGCAGGCCTCTTCCATCAATAGCAAGGAGAAATCTATGCCCATGCCTCATATCAAGTCCGGTGTCGCTGGAATTTTTTTCGGATTAGTCAGTGCCTCACTTTTGATAAATTCACTACCCGTTCATTCGCAGGAAAAAGAAATCAAGCCTTCTGCGTCGCAGAGCAAGGAAACGTCATCCCGTGCTTCGCAGGCCAAATTGAATCAAGCGGATGAGCGCATGCTAAAGCAGCTCGCTCAGGCCCACCTCGCCGAAATCGCTCTGGGCAAGCTGGCGCAGGATAAAGCCCAAAGTAGCGAAGTCAAAACCTTTGCCAAAAAAATGCTTGATGACCACACGAAAGCGAATGATGAGCTGAAGCAGCTTGCCCAGTCCAAGGGGGTGAGCTTGCCGGTCGAGGCAGATCGTCCGCAGAAATCAGTTGAGAAAAAACTGGCAGCGCTCTCCGGAGAAAAATTCGACCGTCAGTACATGAATCATGAGAGTACGCGCACGCTGAAAGACACACACCGGCTGCTTGAGCGCATCCACAGCAAGGCAGAAGATGCTGACTTGAAGAGCTATGCCAGCAAGATCATTGGTACGGTAGAAACCCATCAGCAATTGGCGAACGACACCCGCAAAAATCTCAAGCCAAGCAGCGAGGGTACAAGTGGCGCGGGTAAATCGGAATCATCAGGATCACCGGCATCGTCAGGGGCGTCCGGTAAATCTGGCGGCGGAGCCGGCAAACCGGATGGGGCTTACGATTCTGGCGCCCCGGGCGGCGAATCAGGTGGTGTTCATAGCCCCCGCCAGTAAGTAATGCGCAGGCCAGGACAGGGCGCTTTCGGTACAATAGCGGCCTTTCGGCTGCTCGGCGATGAGCTTGCATCGCCGGCCCTGTCCACTACCCACCGGGCCTGCGTTCATGTTGCGACTCACCGATGTACATCTCCCGCTTGATCATCCCGAGCACGCATTAAAAGAAGCCGTGCTCGACAGGCTTGGCATTGCTGCTGATCACCTGCGGGGCTTGCATATCTTTCGTCGTGCATTTGATGCACGAAAAAAATCAGCCATCCAACTCGTGTACACCGTCGATGTCGAAGTCGATGATGAGCCGGGATTGTTGTCGCGCCGTTTGCCCAAGCTTGGACCCACGCCTGACCTGAGTTATCAATTCGTTGCGCAGGCACCCGCTCAAGCAGGCCTGCGTCCGGTAGTGATTGGTTTCGGACCTTGCGGATTGTTTGCCGCCCTCATTCTCGCGCAATCAGGATTCCGGCCCATCATCATCGAGCGCGGGAAACCGGTGCGCGAGCGGACTAAAGATACGTTCGGTCTTTGGCGCAAGCGCGAGCTGCATCCGGAATCCAATGTCCAATTCGGTGAAGGTGGTGCTGGCACTTTCTCTGACGGTAAATTATGGACACAGGTGAGCGATCCGCGTCACTATGGTCGCAAGGTACTAGAGGAATTCGTCAAGGCGGATGCGCCTTCCGAGATCCTTTACGTCAGCAAGCCCCATATCGGCACGTTCCGTTTGGTCAAAATGATAGAGCAAATGCGCGCTAGCATTATCGCGTTGGGCGGTGAATTCCGCTTTGAGCAGAAGCTTGATGGCCTAGAGATTGTGAATGGTGAAGTGCGCGGCCTGCATTTGTCGACAGGCGGACAGATCGAGGCCGACCATGTGGTGCTTGCTATTGGTCACAGCGCGCGCGACACTTTCCAAATGGTGCATGAGGCTGGCGTTTATGTGGAAGCCAAGCCTTTTTCCATCGGCTTTCGAATCGAACACCCGCAGTCGCTGATTGATCGGGCGCGTTTTGGTGTGAGCGCTGGAAATCCCATCCTGGGCGCTGCAGACTACAAGCTCGTTCATCATGCGAGTAATGGACGCTCGGTCTACAGCTTTTGCATGTGCCCCGGCGGTACCGTGATCGCTGCAGCATCTGAGCCGGGTCGAGTGGTCACCAACGGCATGAGTCAGTATTCGCGCAATGAACGCAATGCGAACGCAGGCATCGTCGTGGGTATCACTCCGGCGGATTATCCGGGTGGACCGCTGGCGGGTATTGAGTTTCAGAGGGCGATCGAGTCACGCGCTTTTGAGGTCGGGGGTGCAGATTACGATGCGCCTGGTCAGCTAGTTGGTGATTTCATTGCCGCGAGGCCGTCGACGGCTTGGGGCTCTGTGACGCCATCGTACCAACCTGGTGTCAAACTGGGCAGCCTCGATCCGGTATTGCCTTCCTATGCCATTGAAGCCATTCGTGAAGCCTTGCCCGCGTTTGACAACCAGATTCGTGGCTTCGCTATGCATGATGCAGTACTCACCGGTGTCGAAACACGTACCTCATCGCCGGTGCGCATACGTCGTGGCGAGAATTTTCAGAGCATCAATACCGTAGGTCTTTATCCGGCGGGTGAGGGTGCGGGTTATGCGGGCGGGATCATGTCAGCTGCAATTGATGGCATTCGAGTGGCTGAAGCGGTCGCTCTGTCAATTTGCGAGCGCCACAAATGACAAGGGCCGCTTGACGCGGCCCTTGCTGATCTCGGATCGACTACGAAATTTTTAGTGCTTCTTTGAGCGAGCAGGCTTTTCAGCGGCTGGCACGAAATGCTTGGTTGCTTCGTTCATGCTGTCTTCCATCGTTTCTGCCGCATGCTTGCCGACTTTGACGAATTGCTCATAAGCTGCATTTGCATTGGCAACGCTGGCTTTGAGCATGGAGACGGCGTTTTCGGTACCCGCCGGAGCCGCTTTCGACAAATCGTCGATCAACTTATTGACTTGACGCGAAGTTTCGCTGATGCGTGCTTCGGTGACTTTGGTGAACTCGGATTGCGCACGCGTTGCGATGCTCGCGACATGACGGCCGTAGGCCAGCACTTTCTCGGCGTTAGGTTGTGCCTGTGACGATGTCAGCGCAATGATTTCCTGTGGGTCTTTTGCAGAAAGAATTTGTTGCGCGGCAGCAGAGCTGTGCTCGAGAGAAGCCTTTGCAGTGGCGATATTCAGTTCAACCAGCTCAGCCATGCTGTGCAGAGTCTTGTTCGCGAAATCGTTCATTGCAGCAATTTGTGCGTCGATGGATGCTTTGGTGGCATTGGAAAACTGATCAGCGGTAGAAAACATGGCGTTTTTCCTTTTTGTTGGGGTGGATTTTGGTCGGCGCCCAACCTTTGTGCGCCGCAACAAACCCGATTTTACGAGTTCCCCATCCGCTGTCAAGCGTTTTCTTGTGCGGCACAGCAAAAACAATCGCGACCCTTTTCTTGAAATTGTCATTTCAAAAATATTTCTCGCAAAAAAGCCTGCTTTTGGCCAGTTTTCCCGAAAATTGACTGGCAGACTCCTATAATCCCTGACCCCTCCACGAGTGCGCCCCAGAATGAATACCGCTCATTATGCTCATTGGCCTGCAGGACTGCCGCATGAGCTCAACCCGCCAGAGACCAGCGTTTATGTGAATCTCGACATTTCTGCGCTTCGCTATCCGAACAAAGCAGCGCTGATTTTCTATGGCCGGGAAATCAGCTATCGGCAGTTGAAAGATGAAGTTGATGCTCTGGCGGGCTATCTGCAGCAAGTGTGTGGTGTTACCAAGGGCGACCGGGTGCTTTTGCATATGCAGAATTGCCCGCAGTTCGTTATCGGTTTTTACGCCATCCTGCGCGCAGACGCCGTGGTGGTGCCGGTAAATCCTATGCTGCTGACGGATGAGTTACGTCACACCGCCGAAGATAGTGGCGCACGGGCTGCACTGTCTGCGCAGGAGTTGCTGCCTCAGCTGCAGCCGCTGCGAGCCGAGGGCTTGATCGAACACGCGATCATTGCCCGTTATGCCGATTACATAGGCGACAGCGATGACCCCATGCCCGACTGGGCACGTAACGTTCCGTTGTCTGCGACCGATCCGATCTTCACTGCATGGGGCTCGGCAATCGCAGCGGCGAAGCATCCAGCGCGGCATCAGGCAGGGCCAAATGATTTGGCGTGCATGCCCTACACTTCAGGCACGACCGGCCGGCCTAAAGGCTGTATGCACACACACAGCAACATGATGTTCCCGGTGGTGAGTGCTGCGCTATGGTCAGGAGCTTCGCCGGACAACAAGGTTCTGGCATGCCTGCCCATGTTTCATGTGACGGGCATGCAAATCAGCATGAACACCGCCATCTACATGAGCGCCACCCTAATCATCATGCCGCGCTGGGATCGTGATCTTGCTGGCCGCTGGATTACGCGTTATCGGATCACCAGCTGGACAAGTATCCCGACGATGATGATCGATTTCCTCTCCAACCCCAAGCTTGAGGACTATGACATCAGCTGCTTGAAACGCGTGTCGGGTGGTGGCGCGGCAATGCCCGCCGCCATTGCGCAAAAATTGCTCGATCTGACGGGTCTGCGGTATATGGAAGGCTATGGTTTGTCGGAAACCATCGCCACCACGCATTCCAATCCCATTCAGAATCTCAAGCAGCAGTGTCTTGGCATACCGATTTTTTCTGTTGACTCTAGGGTGATTGATCCGAACACCCATACCACGCTGCCGCCCAACGAGGTGGGTGAAATCATCATGCACGGCCCGCAGATTTTTCAGGGTTACTGGGGTGACGAAGAAAAAACCCGCGAGGCCTTCGTTGAGATTGATGGTAAATCTTTTTTCCGTTCGGGTGATCTGGGCTACGTGGATGAGGAAGGCTTTTTCTTTTTTACAGATCGCCTAAAACGCATGATCAACGCCAGTGGTTACAAAGTCTGGCCTGCCGAGGTGGAGGCCATGATGTATCGTCACCCCGATATCCGCGAATGCTGCATCATTGCAGCAAAAGATAGTTATCGTGGCGAGACTGTCAAAGCCATCGTCGTTCTGAAAGATGACGCCCATCTTTCTGCAGATGACCTCATCGAGTGGTCGCGCGAACAAATGGCGGCGTACAAAGTGCCGCGTCTGGTGGCATTTGTTGATGCATTACCGAAGTCCGCGACGGGCAAAGTCATGTGGCGTCAATTGCAGGAAGCCGAGCAACAGCAATGAGTATTGTGCTGTCCACGTTGAATGCACGCTACTCTCATACTTCGCTGGGTCTGCGATATCTGCTTGCCAATATGGGCGAACTGCAGCCGCAAACTCAGATTCAGGAATTTGTCATTGGTGTGCGTGCCGCCGATGTCGTGGAAAAGCTGCTTGCGCTCCAACCGCGTCTGATCGGTTTTGGCGTCTATATCTGGAATGTCGAGGAGCTCACGCACATCGTGGCGCTATTGAAGCGAGTCGCGCCGGCTATCACTATTGTGCTGGGCGGCCCGGAAGTCTCGCATGAGACCACTGACCAGCGCATCATTGCATTCGCAGATTACGTAGTGACGGGTTGGGGTGATACCACCTTCCCGCGATTGTGCTCAGATATTT
>JBIIEY010000042.1:0-10095 GCA_044237595.1 Burkholderiaceae bacterium
CATCTTGTTTGAAGGTCACGATGACCTGCGCCGTATCCTGACTGATTATGGTTTCATTGGCCATCCGTTCCGAAAGGATTTTCCTGTCAGCGGTTATGTCGAGATGCGTTACGACCCTGAGCAGAAACGCGTGATCTATCAGCCCGTCACCATCGAGCCTCGCGAGAATGTGCCGCGCGTGATTCGCGAAGAGAATTACGGAATCAAATAAATGGCTGAAATCAAGAACTACACGCTCAATTTTGGCTCCGGCCGCGCGCGCTGCGCGCTTAACTTCGCTTGCGCGAAGTTAGCCTGCACCGAAATTGAGAGATACACCGGCCTGCGTAACAAAACTTTGTTGCGGGAGATGCGTCGTGGCTGAAATCAAGAACTACACGCTCAATTTTGGCCCCCAGCATCCTGCTGCGCATGGGGTGTTGCGTCTGGTGCTGGAACTCGATGGCGAGGTCATCCAGCGTGCCGATCCGCACATTGGCTTGTTGCATCGTGCGACCGAGAAGCTGGCTGAAACACGCACCTATCTGCAGTCCGTGCCTTACATGGACCGTCTCGACTATGTGTCGATGATGTGCAATGAGCATGCGTATGTGATGGCCATTGAGAAGCTGCTTGGCGTGGAAGTGCCACTGCGCGCGCAATACATTCGCGTGATGTTCGATGAAATCACGCGCATCTTGAACCACTTGCTTTGGCTTGGTGCGCATGCGCTTGATGTGGGTGCGATGGGCGTGTTCCTGTACGCCTTCCGCGAGCGAGAAGATCTGATGGATTGCTATGAAGCCGTGTCGGGCGCGCGCCTGCATGCGGCTTATTACCGTCCGGGTGGCGTGTATCGTGACCTGCCGGATAGCATGCCCCAGTACACTGCCTCCTTGATTCGTAATGACAAGGCAATGGCCCGGCTGAACGAAAACCGTCGCGGTTCCTTGCTCGATTTCATCGAAGATTTCACTAATCGTTTCCCGACCTATGTCGATGAATACGAAACCCTCCTGACGGACAACCGTATCTGGAAACAGCGTTTGGTGGGTATCGGCGTCGTCTCGCCTGAGCGGGCTCTGGCAATGGGCTTTACCGGCGCCATGCTGCGCGGTTCGGGTATTGCATGGGATTTGCGCAAGAAGCAGCCGTACGAAGTCTACGACCTGATGGATTTTGACATTCCCGTGGGCGTGAATGGCGATTGTTATGACCGCTATCTGGTGCGCATCGAAGAAATGCGCCAGTCCAATCGCATCATCAAGCAGTGTATCGAGTGGCTGCGCAATCATCCCGGTCCGGTGATGAGCGGTAACCACAAGGTTGCGCCACCGTCGCGTGTCGACATGAAGTCGAACATGGAGGAGCTGATTCACCACTTCAAGCTATTCACCGAAGGCTTTCATGTGCCCGAGGGCGAGGCCTATGCAGCGGTAGAGCATCCGAAAGGCGAGTTTGGTATTTACCTTGTTTCCGACGGCGCAAACAAGCCTTACCGCCTGAAGATACGTGCGCCGGGTTATGCGCACCTGCAAGGACTCAATGAAATGGCGAAGGGGCACATGATCGCCGACGCAGTAACAATTATTGGTACCCAGGACATCGTGTTCGGCGAGATTGATCGCTGACACGTATTCATCCACAAGGCAAAAAATGCTGTTAACAGAGCAAGCGTACAAAAAAATAGATCGTGAGCTGGCAAAGTTCCCGGCGGATCAGCGTCAGTCGGCAGTCATGGCCGCGCTCGCGATTGCGCAGGACGAAAAGGGCTGGCTGGCGCCTGAGGTCATGCAAGACATCGCCGATTACATCGGCATGCCCGCCATTGCGGTGCAAGAGGTGGCCACGTTCTACAACATGTACAACCTCAAGCCTTTGGGTAAGCAGAAGATCACGATTTGTACCAATCTCCCTTGTGCGCTCTCGGGTGGTGAAAAGGCTGCGCACCATCTGAAAGAAAAACTCGGTATCGACTATCGCGAGACCACCGCCGACGGACATTTCACGCTCATGGAAGGTGAATGCATGGGTGCTTGCGGTGACGCGCCCGTTCTGCTGGTCAATAACAAGCAGATGTGCAGCCATATGTCCAACGAAAAAATCGATTCCCTGCTGGAGGAGCTGAAGAAATGAGCAGCCTTCACGACCGTCACATCAAGCCACTGATACTCGCCGGCCTCGACGGCAGTAACTGGCACCTTGCTGATTACGTCAAGCGCGGTGGCTATTCTGCGTTGCGCCGCATCCTGACTGAAAACGTCACACCTGAGCAAGTCATTGCCGAATTGAAGGCATCCTCGTTGCGGGGTCGTGGTGGCGCAGGTTTTCCTACCGGCCTGAAGTGGAGCTTCATGCCACGTCAGTTCCCCGGGCAGAAATATCTGGTCTGTAATTCCGATGAGGGTGAGCCCGGTACTTTCAAGGATCGCGACATCCTTCGCTACAACCCGCATTCCGTCATTGAAGGCATGGCCATCGGTGCGTATGCGATGGGAATTTCAGTTGGCTACAACTATATTCACGGCGAAATCTGGGATGTCTACGATCGCTTTGAAGCAGCGCTGGATGAGGCACGCGCAGCAGGCTTCCTGGGAGATCGTATTCTTGGAACCGATTTCAGTTTTCAGCTGCATGCATTCCATGGTTACGGTGCTTACATCTGTGGCGAAGAGACTGCTTTGCTGGAGTCGATCGAAGGCAAAAAAGGACAGCCACGTTTCAAACCACCTTTCCCCGCGAGCTTTGGTTTGTATGGCAAGCCAACCACGATCAACAATACCGAGACCTTTGCTGCGGTACCGTTTGTGATGAATCTTGGCGGTGAAGCCTATCTGGCGGCTGGCAAGCCCAATAACGGTGGCACCAAGATTTTTTCCGTGTCGGGCGACGTTGCACTTCCCGGCAATTACGAAGTCCCGCTCGGCACACCATTCGCGACACTGCTTGAGTTGGCCGGTGGCATGCGTGATGGCACGAAGATCAAAGCCGTCATTCCTGGTGGTTCATCGATGCCGGTTCTGACCGGTGATGTGATGATGCAAACGGATATGGACTATGACTCGATTGCGAAAGCCGGATCCATGTTGGGTTCCGGTGCTGTGATCGTGATGAACGAGACGCGTTGCATGGTGAAATCGCTGCTGCGTCTATCCTATTTCTATTACGAAGAATCCTGCGGCCAGTGCACGCCTTGCCGCGAAGGCACAGGCTGGCTCTATCGCATGGTGCACCGTATCGAACATGGGCAGGGCAGGGCAGATGATCTCGACATGCTCAATACGGTCGCCGATGGTATCCAAGGCCGCACCATTTGCGCGCTGGGTGACGCTGCTGCGATGCCTGTTCGCGCGATGGTCAAGACTTTTACTGATGAATTTGCTTATCACATCGAGCACAAGCGTTGTCTTGTGCCCACGTACCTCTGACCGGACTCGCCATGGTTGAGATTGAAATAGACGGCAAAAAAGTCGAAGTGCTTGAAGGCAGCATGGTGATGGATGCTGCCAACCAGCTGGGTACCTATATCCCGCACTTTTGCTATCACAAGAAACTGTCGATTGCGGCGAACTGCCGCATGTGTCTGGTCGAAGTCGAGAAAGCACCCAAGCCGCTGCCCGCCTGTGCAACGCCCGTCACGCCCGGCATGATCGTGCGTACTCACAGCGAAAAAGCTGTGCGTGCGCAGAAAGACGTAATGCAGTTTCTGCTGCTGAATCATCCGCTGGATTGCCCGATCTGCGATCAGGGTGGCGAATGTCAGCTGCAGGATCTGGCGGTTGGTTATGGCCCCTCTGCTTCGCGCTATCACGAAGAAAAACGTGTTGTGCATGCCAAGGATGTCGGACCTCTGATCTCAATGAAGGAAATGAGTCGCTGCATTCACTGCACGCGCTGTGTTCGTTTCGGTCAGGAGATTGCCGGTGTCATGGAGTTCGGCATGCTCGGTCGCGGCGAGCATTCGGAAATCACCTCGTTTGTTGGTAAGACCGTTGATTCCGAATTGTCCGGCAACATGATTGATTTGTGCCCGGTCGGTGCACTCACTTCCAAACCCTTCCGTTACAGTGCCCGTACCTGGGAGCTGTCACGCCGCAAATCCGTGAGCCCGCATGACAGCCTCGGTTCGAATCTCATCGTGCAGGTCAAAGGCGCGAAAGTCATGCGCGTACTGCCGCTGGAAAATGAAGCAATCAATGAGTGCTGGCTGTCTGACCGCGATCGTTTTTCTTATGAAGGCCTGAATAGCGAAGAGCGTCTCACAGCGCCCATGATCAAACAGAATGGTCAGTGGCAGACAACCGACTGGCAGACCGCGCTGGAGTATGTCGCTCATGGCTTGCGCAATATCCGCCATGAACATGGAGCCGATGCCATAGCAGCACTGGCGACGCCATACTCAACGTTGGAAGAATTGTCGCTGTTGCAAAAGCTGGTGCGCGGACTGGGATCAGACAACATCGATTTCCGTTTGCGTCAGACTGACACCATCGCTGATCCTAAATTCACGCCATGGCTAGGCATGTCGATTGAGGCGTTCAGCGAGCTCAAGCGGGTATTCGTGATCGGCTCTTTCCTGCGCAAGGATCATCCGCTGCTGTCGGCAAAATTGCGCAGCGCAGTCCGTCGGGGTGCGAGTCTTTCTATCCTCCATGCGGCCGATGACGATTTGCTGATGCCCGTTGCGAACAAGATGATTACCGCGCCCGGTGACTGGGTCGCGCAACTAGGCGAAGTTGCTGTTGCCATCGCGCAGAGCAAAAACATTACCGCGCCTGCAGAGCTGGCCAACTTGCAGCCATCAGCAACGGCGAAGCAGATCGCAGCCAGCCTGCTCTCGGGTGAACCCAGAGCGATCTTCCTCGGTAACGCCGCAGCACAGCATCCTCAGGCAAGCCAGTTGCACGCACTCGCGCAATGGATCGCTGCTCAGACGGATGCAAGATTCGGTTATTTGACTGAGGCCGCCAACACTGTCGGCGCGTATCTCGCGAATGCACGCCATTCTGGTAGCGACAATGCCCACAGCCTCGTCGCGCAAGCGCGCAAGGCTTATCTGCTACTTCATACGGAACCAGAACTGGATTGCGCTGATCCGCGCACCGCGCATGCTGCAGTCAACCAGGCCGAGATGGTTGTGGTCATGTCGCCTTTCAAACACGCGATGGCATTTGCCGATGTGCTCTTGCCTGTCTCGCCGTTCACCGAAACTTCGGGTACTTTCGTCAGTGCTGAGGGCCGTGCGCAAAGCTTCAACGGCAGCGTCAAGCCTTTGGGTGAAACGCGTCCCGCGTGGAAGGTGCTGCGCGTATTGGGTAATCTGTTGTCGCTCGAAGGTTTTGCCTACGAGAGTTCCGAAGATATACGCAATGAAATTTTGGCTTCAAGCAGCCTGGATGGTTTGGATCTCACTGGGCGCCTGAACAATCATGCTGACATCGCACTCAAGCCAGTGCAGCGATCGCAGGGTATCGAGCGCTTGGCCGATGTGCCCTTGTATTTCAGTGATGCGATCGTTCGTCGTGCAGAGTCACTACAGCAGACTACGGATGCGCATGTGCCGCGTGCCGTGCTTTCGGCTGCGCTGGCTGAAAAACTCGATGTGGCCCCGGGTGCCAAAGTTCGCGTGAGCCAGGGTACGACCACGATTGTGATTGATTGCGCCATTGATCGCGGACTGCCTGACAATGTCGTTCGCATCGCCTCTGCACATGTGTCCACAGCAGCGCTCGGCCCCATGTTTGGTGCTATCTCGGTGGAGAAAGCCTGATGGATGCGCTGCTCTCTGCATTGACTGCGACGGGTGCTGGTCTCCTTGGTCCGGTCTGGCCTGTGGCTTGGACCTTGATCAAGATCATCGCGGTAGTGCTGCCTCTGATGGGTTGTGTTGCTTACCTCACGCTGTGGGAGCGCAAGATGATCGGCTGGATGCATGTGCGTCTGGGTCCGAATCGTGTCGGTCCTGCCGGCTTGCTGCAACCTATCGCTGATGCACTCAAACTACTGCTCAAAGAAATCATCGTCCCGGCCAAGGCAAACAAGGCTTTGTTCGTCCTCGCGCCTGTGATGACCATCATGCCGGCGCTGGCCGCCTGGTCTGTCATTCCATTTGGACCTGAAGTTGTTCTCGCCAATGTCAATGCAGGCCTCTTGTTCGTGATGGCGATCACCTCCATGGAAGTGTATGGCGTCATCGTCGCTGGTTGGGCGTCGAATTCGAAGTACGCATTCCTTGGAGCGATGCGAGCATCGGCTCAGATGGTGTCCTACGAAATCGCGATGGGATTTGTCTTCGTGATCGTGCTGATGGTGTCGGGCAGTCTGAATCTTTCGGAAATCGTCGCCGGGCAGACGCGCGGCGCGTTCGCCGATATGGGTCTGAATTTCCTGTCGTGGAACTGGCTGCCTCTCTTGCCGATGTTTGGTGTTTACATCATCTCGGGAATTGCTGAAACTTCGCGTCATCCTTTCGATGTGGTTGAAGGCGAGTCGGAAATTGTCGCTGGTCACATGGTGGAATATTCCGGTATGTCGTTTGCGATGTTTTTCCTCGCCGAATACGCCAACATGATTTTAGTTTCCATCCTTGCCACGCTCATGTTCCTGGGTGGATGGAGTGCGCCGCTGGAAATTTTGAGTTTCATCCCCGGCTGGATCTGGCTGGGTATCAAGACCTTCCTCGTCGTATCTATCTTCATTTGGGTACGGGCTTCTTTCCCGCGCTATCGCTATGACCAGATCATGCGTTTGGGTTGGAAGGTTTTCATACCGTTGACTGTCATTTACCTCGTCATCGTGGCGATCTGGATGCAAACTCCATGGAATATCTGGAAGTAAGTGTTGCATTCGAATGGAATGCGACTCAGAGAATTGAATATAGAGGCTGAATAATCATGGAAGCGATCAAGGATTTCTTTGGAAGCCTGATGCTGCGGGAGCTCTTCAAGGGGCTCGCGCTGACAGGCCGCTACATGTTCGCGCGCAAGATCACGGTGCAATTTCCGGAAGAAAAAACGCCGCAGTCGCCGCGTTTTCGAGGATTGCATGCCTTGCGTCGCTATCCCAATGGCGAAGAGCGCTGCATTGCCTGCAAACTGTGCGAAGCGGTTTGCCCGGCGATGGCCATCAGTATCGAATCCGAGCAGCGTGATGATGGATCTCGCCGCACCACGCGCTATGACATCGACCTGACGAAATGTATTTTCTGCGGATTCTGCGAAGAGTCCTGTCCGGTCGACTCGATTGTCGAGACGCATATTCTCGAGTACCACGGTGAGAAGCGCGGTGACCTGTACTACACCAAAGACATGTTGCTGGCGATTGGCGACAAATACGAAGCCGAGATTGCGGCCAACCGGGCAGCCGATGCCCGCTATCGCTGAGATCATTCATGGAATTTACGACCGTACTCTTTTATGTTTTCTCTGCGGTGCTGATCTTCGCAGCATTGCGCGTAATCTCTGCCAGCAATCCTGTGCATGCCGCGTTGTTTCTGATTCTGTCCTTCTTTTCAGCCGCGGCCATCTGGATGTTACTTAAGGCCGAGTTTCTCGCGATCGTGCTGGTACTGGTCTATGTCGGCGCGGTGATGGTGCTGTTCCTGTTTGTTGTGATGATGCTCGATATTGACATGGCCAAGCTGCGCGCAGGGTTCTGGAGCAACCTGCCATTGGCATTAACGGTAGGTGCCATCATTGCAGCAGAAATGGTCACTGTGCTGGTGCGCGGGTTTATTGCGCAGGGCGCAGGCCCCGAGGCTGCCATCAACATCGGAGATACCCGTGAGCTGGGCAAACTGATTTACACGCAATATCTGTATGCGTTTGAAATCGCGGCCATCATTCTGCTGGCAGCGATGGTCGCCGCGGTCGCGCTGACGATGCGCCGGCGCAAAGATACGAAGTATTTCAATCCGGGTGATGCCGTCAAAGTAAAAAGCGCTGATCGTATCCGTATCATCAGCATGCCGGCAGAGGCGCGCGAATCGGCTGATCCGGCCGTCGACAAATCATAAGAGGCAAAGATCGTGACACTCACCCTTGCACATTTCTTAACGCTCGGCGCCATCCTTTTTGCGATTGCGGTGGTGGGTATTTTCATGAACCGCAAAAACCTCATCGTCATTTTGATGGCCATTGAGCTCATGCTGCTGGCGGTGAACATGAATTTCGTCGCTTTCTCGCACTATCTTGGCGACGCGTCAGGTCAGATCTTTGTGTTTTTCATTTTGACAGTCGCCGCCGCCGAGTCGGCGATTGGTCTGGCGATTCTCGTCGTGCTGTTCCGTAACCTCGATACGATCAATGTGGAAGAGCTTGATCGTCTCAAGGGCTAAAGCAAAACAAGGACAAAGTTTTTATGGCCGGGCAACTTAACCCTAACCTGCTGCTGTGTGTTCCGCTGGCGCCTCTGGCGGGCTCCCTGATCGCGGGCCTGTTTGGTACGCGCTTCTTTGGCAACCTGATCGGCCGCACTGCCTCGCACACGGTGACGATTCTGGGTGTCCTGATTGCATTCCTGATCTCTGCCCAGACGTTGCAGCAAGTGATTGATGGTGCTACCTACAGCGGTACTTTGTACACCTGGATGACAGTCGGCAGCATCAAACTGGAAATCGGTTTTCTGATTGACAGCCTTACGGCGATGATGATGTGTGTGGTGACCTTCGTATCACTGATGGTGCATATCTACACCATTGGCTATATGCAGGACGATGAAGGCTACAACCGGTTTTTTGCCTATATCTCGCTGTTTACCTTTGCGATGCTCATGCTTGTGATGAGCAATAACTTCCTGCAGCTCTTTTTTGGCTGGGAGGCTGTAGGTCTGGTGTCTTATTTGCTGATCGGTTTCTGGTTCAATCGGCCCACCGCGATATTCGCCAACATGAAAGCCTTCCTCGTCAACCGGGTGGGTGATTTCGGTTTCATCCTGGGTATTGGTCTTTTGCTGGCGTATGCAGGTTCGATGAATTACGCTGAAGTATTCGCCAAGCGTGAGGCGCTCGCAGCCATGACTTTGCCGGGTAGCGACTGGATGCTGATTACCGTTGCCTGCATCTGCTTGTTTATTGGCGCGATGGGCAAGTCGGCCCAGTTTCCTCTGCATGTGTGGTTGCCTGACTCGATGGAAGGCCCAACGCCGATCTCCGCACTGATTCACGCAGCGACCATGGTGACCGCCGGTATCTTCATGGTGGCGCGCATGTCGCCGCTGTTTGAATTATCCGATACCGCCTTGTCCTTTGTGCTCATCATCGGTTCGATCACGGCGCTCTTTATGGGCTTCTTGGGCATCATTCAAAACGATATCAAGCGTGTCGTTGCCTACTCAACCCTGTCGCAACTTGGCTACATGACAGTGGCGCTGGGCGCGTCCGCCTACTCGGTCGCCGTGTTTCATCTGATGACGCATGCGTTCTTCAAAGCGCTGCTCTTCCTTGCTGCGGGCGCTGTGATTATCGGCATGCATCACGATCAGGACATCCGCAACATGGGCGGGCTCCGCAAATACATGCCCATCACCTGGATTACCAGCTTGCTGGGCTCTCTGGCCCTGATCGGAACGCCTTTCTTCTCCGGCTTTTATTCCAAGGACAGCATCATCGAGGCAGTGCACGCGACGCATATCGCAGGTAGCGGCTTTGCAAATTTTGCGGTCCTGGCAGGCGTGTTTGTGACGGCCTTCTATTCCTTCCGCATGTACTTCCTCGTGTTCCATGGTGAAGAGCGTTTCGGCAAAGCGCATCACGATCATCATGACGCTCATGGCGATGATCATCATGGCGATGAACATCACGGCCTTGCACCAGGCGAGAAGCCGCACGAAGCGCCATGGGTGGTGACCTTGCCGCTGGTGCTGCTGGCCATTCCTTCGGTCGTGATTGGCTTCATGACCATTGCACCGATGCTGCATGGTGATTTTTTCAAGGACGTGATTTTCGTCGCTGACCGACATCCGGCAATGGCCGAGCTGACACATGAATTCCACGATGCTGTGGCCATGGGCCTGCATGCATTTACGACATTGCCGTTTGTACTGGCGCTGGCTGGCGTTGTGAGTGCCTGGTACTGCTACCTGATCAATCCGGCAGTGCCTGCATGGTTCTTCCGTACC
>JBIIEY010000317.1:0-2909 GCA_044237595.1 Burkholderiaceae bacterium
CTGGGAGCCGGGTGTGCCGATGATTGTTCTTGAAACAGCGCTGCCGGCGAAGTTCAACGAAACCTTGCGTGAAGCGCTTGGGCGCGATGCCGATCGGCCTGCGGGTTTCGAAAACATAGAGTCCTTGCCGCAGCGTTTCGAGGTCATGGCAGCGGATGTGGCTGCAATCAAGGCCTATATTGCTGCCCACACTGGTCTGTAGAGCAGGGCGCGGTTAAGCGACCACAGAGGCGTTACAATCCGGCGCGAGACAACAACCCCGGCAAGATAATGACAACAAAAGCCCCTATGCTGAGCGTGCAGGAAGCGCTTGGATTCCTGCTGACAGCCGCCCGTCCCGTGACGGAAACCCACATCGTACCTACCCTCGAGGGTACAGGCCGTGTGCTTGCTACTGACCAGCGGTCCCAGCTTGACGTGCCGCCCATGGACAATACGCAGATGGACGGTTACGCGGTTCGTGCTGCCGATTGCGCCAACGGGCAGGCCTCGCTGAAGGTGGCACAGCGTATTCCCGCCGGTCATGTCGGCCAGCCACTTGAACCCGGCACAGCGGCGCGCATTTTTACTGGCGCGCTAATTCCTGAAGGCGCAGACGCCGTCGTCATGCAGGAGCAGTGCAGCTTCGATCAGGGCAGTGGCTTGGTGACAATCTCGCATACCCCGCAATCGGGCGAATGGATACGCCGTGCTGGTGAGGACATTCGTGCCGGCAGCACCATCCTGCCGGCAGGTACGCGCTTGCGCGCCCAAGAGTTGGGCCTGCTGTCGTCGGTCGGACTGGCCAGTTTGCCGGTATTTCGTCGTTTGCGCGTGGCCGTGTTTTTTACCGGCGATGAGCTGACTATGCCCGGCGAACCGCTCAAGCCCGGTGCCATCTACAACTCCAATCGCTTCATGCTGCGTGGTTTACTGGATCACTTGGGCTGTGATGTAACGGATCTTGGTAACGTCCCTGACTCGCTTGATGCGACCCGGGCAGCCCTGCGTCAGGCGGCATCTGGCCATGATCTGATTGTTACTTCGGGTGGCGTGTCGGTGGGTGAAGAAGACCATGTCAAGCCCGCCGTTGAGGCCGAAGGGCGTCTCAATCTCTGGCAAATTGCAATCAAGCCCGGCAAACCACTTGCCTTCGGTGAAGTGGGTCAGGGCGAGCGGCCAGCGTTTTTTGTTGGCTTGCCCGGAAATCCCGTCTCGAGCTTCGTGACCTTCTTGCTCTTTTTGCGGCCTTTTATCCTTGCTCTGCAAGGTGCGCAGCCATCCAATCCACCACGCTTTACCATGCGTGCTGATTTCAGTTGGCCCAAGGCAGACCGGCGTAATGAATTCCTTCGGGCTCGCATCAATGAGCAACAGGGTTTGTCTTTATTTCCCAACCAGAGCTCGGGTGTGCTGACCTCGACCGTCTGGGGCGATGGGTTGGTGGACAATCCGCCCGGCCAGACCATCGCGCCTGGAGATACCGTACACTTCATTCCTTTCTCGGAATTGCTTTATTGAGCCCGTCATGCAGATACAGCTGAAATTTTTTGCCAGCCTGAGAGAGGCAGTCGGCACCTCCGGCGAGACACTGACGCTGCCAGCCGAGATACGCTCTGCCGGCGAAGTGAGAACCTTTCTTCAGGCGCGCGGCGGTGTGTGGGCTGAGGCGCTGGCTGAGGGTAAATCCCTGCGCATTGCCTGCAACCAGCAGATGGTGGATGCGACCGCCCTGCTGAGCGATGGCTGCGAGCTGGCCTTTTTCCCGCCTGTGACCGGCGGTTGAACCAAAGCGGAGAATTTTCATGGCTGTGCGCGTACAAACCGCAGACTTCGACCTCACTACTGAGCTCGCGCAGCTGCGCGCGAACACGCCCAAGGTGGGCGCGGTCGTCACCTTTTTGGGCACGGTGCGTGACCTGAACGAAGGCGAGCATGTGGCGGAAATGGAGCTTGAGCATTATCCCGGCATGACCGAAAAATCTCTGGAAGATATCGTCAATCAGGCCAAAGCGCGCTGGGATATTTTTGATGCGCTGGTCATTCATCGAGTGGGACCGCTCAAGCCGCTGGATCAGATCGTACTCGTGGCCGTGACCTCGGCGCATCGTGGCGAGGCGTTTGACGCCTGCGAGTTCATCATCGATTACCTCA
The DNA here is from genome assembly GCA_044237595.1 of Burkholderiaceae bacterium. GTDB lineage: Bacteria > Pseudomonadota > Gammaproteobacteria > Burkholderiales > Burkholderiaceae_D > Pernthalerella. The sequence goes on from JBIIEY010000317.1 coordinate 2,134, forward strand.
AGACCGAGGCGCCCTTCTGGAAAAAAGAGCAAACGCCCGCCGGCGCGCGCTGGGTGGATGCCCGCGTTTCCGATGACAAGGCCATGGCGAAATGGGCTCCGGTTTCCTGAGCCTTATTGCAATTGCCATCGGCGCCACGCTGGGTGCCTGGTCGCGTTGGGGGCTTGCTCTGTGGCTCAATGCGCGTGTTGAAAACCTCCCCCTAGGCACGCTCGCTTCGAATCTCGTCGGTGGCTATCTGATTGGCGTCGCCGTCGGGCTTTTTCAAAGCCTGCCTGATCTGCCGCCCGAATGGCGTCTCCTGGTCGTCACCGGCTTTCTCGGTGCGTTGACCACCTTTTCCAGTTTCTCTGCCGAATCCCTGTTTCTCTTGCAACGCGGCGCTTATGGCTGGGCATTCCTGCATACCGGCGTGCATCTGCTGGGATCGCTGGCCTGTTGTATGGCCGGGTTGGCCACTTGGCGCTGGCTAGCGGCCTGAGAGTATGTCTCGCAGGGGGGCTTTGTTCTCGGACAATGTTCATAGCATCGTATACGTTTATAGTTGAGAGAATGGCGCCAAGCCGTTGATTTTTAAAGCTTCAGACTTGCGCCCCAGCGGTGGCCCGCCAGAACTCTGAGATTTATTCAACCTTGAATTCCAGGCAGTCAGCCCAATAAAGATTCCAGACAGAATACCAATGGAGCTGATTCATGCGTCTCGACAAACTCACGACCAAGCTGCAAGAAGCGCTATCCGATGCCCAAAGTCTGGCGGTGGGCAGCGACAATCAGTA
>JBIIEY010000318.1:0-2908 GCA_044237595.1 Burkholderiaceae bacterium
CAACCTGGGTGAAGAAATTCCTCAATGGCAGTGCAGCACAGGTATCTGCAATTCAGCCAGACACGGTACAACCCGTGGCGATGCTGGTTGCGCAAGATCCTGCACGAAAGTAGTTTTGTTCGGGATCCATGGTTCGGATCCTGCAGGTTCCGAACCATGGCTGAACCCACTTCCTGAACGGGTAACTGGCGTCGGGAAACGTCGAGAACGACATGCAGACACCTACCCTTCAACAGGAAATTCGCCGTAGCTGGGCCAGAATCGGCTCTAGATTTCTTCCCTTTGCTGACGCCGCGACACCGGATCTTCCGCTATCGCGTCTGCTCAGACTATCGCTGTTTCAAGTGTCGGTCGGGATGGCACTGGTACTGATGATCGGTACCCTCACTCGTGTAATGATCGTCGAACTCAAGGTGTCTGCGGCACTGGTCGGCATCATGATTTCTTTGCCTCTAATCTTTGCGCCTTTTCGCGCCATCATTGGTTTTCGCTCGGATCACCATCGATCTGCTCTGGGCTGGCGCCGCGTACCTTATCTCTGGATGGGGACGATGGTGCAGTTTGGCGGATTGGCCATCATGCCGTTTGCGCTCCTTGTATTGTCCGGCATGGGTCATGCGTCGCATGCGCCCGCCTGGGTCGGCCATATGGCCGCTGGCATTGCCTTTCTGCTTGTGGGTGCGGGTCTGCACACCACGCAAACCGTCGGGCTGGCGCTGGCGACGGATCTCGCAAGCCCCGAGTCTCGCCCCAAAGTCGTGGGGCTTATGTACGTGATGCTCTTGCTGGGCATGATCGTCAGCGCCATTATTTTTGGTGCTGCGCTCGCCGAATTCAGTCCTGGTCGTTTGATACGCGTGATACAAGGCGCAGCCATCATGACCTTGGTGTTGAATGTTATCGCGCTATGGAAGCAGGAGTCGCGCAGTCGCGAACGCGCTGGTGCGCCTGCAGTCGCACCGGATTTCCGGCTTTCCTGGCAAAGTTTCTGTGAGGGTGAAAACGCTGTGCGGCGCTTGATAGCCATCGGTCTGGGTACCATGGCATTCACCATGGAGGATGTCCTGCTTGAACCCTATGGTGGTGAGATCCTCGGCCTGAGCGTTGGTGCAACGACCTCCTTGACTGCGGCGCTCGCCGTCGGCGGTCTGCTGGGCTTCGGATTTGCCTCGCGTGTCCTTAGCCGGGGTGCAGATCCCTTGCGACTCGCAGGCCTTGGCGCTGCTGTCGGGCTGCCGGCTTTCTTGCTGGTGATCTTTTCCGCGCCCCTGCATATGCCGCTGCTGTTTGCGTTGGGTACTCTACTGATCGGACTGGGCGCAGGGCTGTTCGGCCACGGGACGCTGACGGCCACCATGAATCTTGCGCCCAAGACCCAAAGCGGACTTGCCCTCGGTGCCTGGGGTGCGGTGCAGGCATCAGGCGCCGGTGTCGCCGTTGCCTTGGGCGGCATACTTCGGGATGTGGCTGCTTCGATTGGTGGTCCCGCTTTTGGTTACATGAGTGTTTATGCGCTTGAACTGGTGTTGCTAGTCCTGACTCTGGCGGTCATGGCGCCGCTGATGCGGGCAAAATCGTCTTTTCAAGTTTTAGGCAATAATACGCGGTCTTGATGGTTGGTCTGGTCTGCTTCGCTCCAATAGCCTGAGGACTCAGGCTTGAGCCGAGTGGGCATCACTGGTGATTTATCTGTATCAGGTCTTTGCACCGATCTTACGGGGCAAGGGCTAGGTGTTGATTGTGAAGATCCAGATTTCGTCGGGTCTGATTGTTTTAACTGAACTGGGAGAGGCATATGAAAACGTGGCAGATTTTGTTGGTTATCTGGGTTGTAGGCGCAGGCTTCATGATCCTCAACCATTTCAATCGCGGAAACATCGAGCGTCTTAAAAACCGCAAGTAACCCGCAACAGGCCGCCTTTCACGCGGCCTGTTTTTCTATCGCGTTGAACTGTGCTCGCACCAGTGCAATGTGCTCTCGCAGCACATAAAGCTGATCCGCAAAAGCCAGCGGAGGCTGCAAACTGTTCACCGATGCCTCAATTTCGGCAAGCTGGTGACCAATGCTGGTGAGCTGGATCTCAGTGAGCTCTTCTCTCATCTCGCGCTCTATTTTCATCAGGCTGCCATACCAGCGGTAAATGCGCGAACGTACTCGCCAGCGGTACAGTGGCGCGATAAGCCGAGATAGTGGTACCACGACAATCAATAACGGCACCACCACAATCAGAATCCGATCGACCAGACTCGCCAGCCAGAACGGCAGACGCTTGTACAGGAAGGGTGAGCCGGAAGTGTAATAGCGCCGTGCTTCTTCACTGATCGGGATTTCGTGTTCTGTCGGTGCCGGAAATTCGCCGGCTTTGCGATACATCCCCGGTTTGCCGTGTACCTCGCGCGCAGCGGCAATCAGTAAATCCGAAATCGCCGGATGCAGACCCTCCCTTGCAATCAACTCCACCGGCGTGCCGACCAGTGCGGTGTCTTTCTGTGGCAGATTCAGACCCAGATCGAAGCTGCCCTCCGGTGCCTCAAGGCGCGAGAGGAAACGCAGGCGGCGCAAGTAGCCATCGGCCTGCCGCAGACTCATCAGCTTTATGCCTTGTGCGCGCATAAGTTCGCGAATTTTGCGTCCACGTACTTGTTCGCCCGTGAGGAAAATGGCATCCGCCTTTTTGTCGAGCAGAGCCGCAATCGCATCATCGCCATCAAGATCAAGCAGTCGCGTGTTGGTAGCGCTCATGTCGTTTTCCTCGAGCATTTTCAAGGAGAGCAAGCGAGTGCCGCTACCGTCTGGACCAATCGCGATTCGTCGACCTTCGAGTTGCGTCAGACGGTCCAGCGTTTTTGGATCGCGATAAAACACCAAAAATGGCTGCACGTACATGGTACCCAGTGATGTCAGTCC
>JBIIEY010000319.1:0-2904 GCA_044237595.1 Burkholderiaceae bacterium
GTCAAAAGGCTTTGATACTAATGCACCTCAGCCATCCAACCCATTAATCAAAGTTGCACTTCGTCCTTGAATTCACCGAAAAAAATATCGCACCATTCAAAGTTTTTAGTTCACATCACACGCCATAAAGACTTCCACATTCCCTCACACCACCCGCCACAAAGCCAGCACCAGCAGCGTAAAAAACGCAGCAATCAGATCATCTCCCATCACCCCAAAGCCATTCTTGAAGCGCCGTTCGAATTGTCGTATCGGCGGCGGCTTGATCATGTCGAAGGCGCGGAAGATCAGAAACGCCACCAGTTGCGCACTGAAGCTGGCCGGCATGACAAACAGCATTACCAGCCAGATAGCAATAATCTCATCCCAAACAATGGCGCCGTGGTCCGGTACGCCCAGCGCTTTTCCGGTTTTGTCGCACAAGCCAATACCCGCAACAAAACCAACCACGATGATGGCGGCCCACACAGCGGGTGTAAAAAATTCTGGCCAGCGCATCGTCAGTACACAAAAACTCAGCCAGCCAAATAGAGTACCCATCGTGCCCGGCATGATGGGCGACAAGCCACTCCCAAATCCCAGCGAGATCCAGTGCACAGGATGGGACAGCATGAAGGCAACACTCGGACGGCGTATCGGCATGCGATAACTCTTGGCCGCTGACTCGGACGCCGCGTTCAGGGGCGGAGCAGGCGTGTCGGCTGAATCAGGTGAATCAGGTGAATTAGGCAGCATCAGATGTCTTTGCCGAAATGATCGAACGATTGTGAAGTGAACGGCAGTGACCTGCCTGCGGCATCGAGTATCTGTATGCCAGCGCCCTGTTTGATACTGCCAATACGGGTGACGGATGTGTTGGCTGATGCTGCAGCTGACAAGATCGCATCGCGGTTCCCGGGCGGCGCAGTAAAACATAATTCGTAATCGTCGCCCCCGTTGAGCATGTAGTCAGTCTGTCTGTCTACCTGCTGTCGGGAAAGTGCCGGTCCGGCGGGTAATGATGCCGCGTGAATCTCCGCGCCCATTTGCGAGCGCGCCAGCAGGTGGCCGAGGTCGCCCATCAATCCGTCCGACACATCGACCGCCGCATGCGCCATACCGCGCAAAGCCATACCCAGCGCGCAGCGTGGTGTGGGTCGGTGCAGTCGCTCCTCTGCCGTTGCCAGCAAGTCATCAGGCAGCGCGATTTTTCCTTGCAAGACTTCGAGTGCCAGTCGCGCATCGCCGAGGGTGCCGGAGACCCAGAGATCGTCCCCGTGCTTTGCGCCATCGCGCCGCAAGGCTTGATCTTCGGGCACACTGCCCATGACGGTGACGCAGAGATTGAGTGGACCGCGCGTGGTGTCGCCGCCGATCAGTCGTATGCCCTGGGCATCGGCTAGCGCAAACAAGCCCCGAGCAAAACCCGCCAGCCAGGCCTCGTCAGCCGAAGGCAGCGCCAGCGCCAGTGTAAAGGCCATCGGTTTTGCACCCATGGCGGCGAGATCGGACAAATTCACCGCGAGCGCCTTGTGACCCAGTTTTTCCGGATCCGCACCTGCAAAAAAATGGCGGCCTTCGACCAGCATGTCGGTGGAGATGGCCAGGGTCTGGCCCGCTGGTGGTGCAAGTAAAGCGCAATCATCGCCCACACCCAGTTTCACCACGCCGTCGGGAGCTTGCGGGCGGTCGAAGTAGCGGGCGATGAGTTCGAATTCAGACAACATAGCGGCGATTGTACCGAAGTACCCTCTTGATCGACCTCGGCGCTCTTGATGCAGCAACTGTTCGACTATCGAACATTTAAGCCATAAACCATCGGTCTGATAAAATCGCAGGTCAATTTCAAGCTGCAATTACGCTGCAAAGTACTCAGGAAAGCTGCCTCGCATGGATTCAGATAAAACACAAAAAGAGATTCGCCAGCAATTCCGTCAGGCTGCTCTCGAGTACCACGAATTTCCCACTCCCGGAAAGATCAGCGTCACCCCCACCAAGCAACTGACCAACCAGCGTGATCTGGCGCTGGCCTACTCACCGGGCGTTGCCGCGGCCTGCGAGGAAATCGCTGCCGATCCCGCTAACGCATTCCGCTACACCGCACGAGGCAATCTGGTCGCCGTCATCACTAACGGTACGGCGGTGCTTGGGCTGGGCAATATCGGCCCGCTGGCCGCCAAGCCGGTGATGGAAGGCAAGGGCGTTCTTTTCAAAAAGTTCGCTGGCATCGATGTGTTTGATATCGAAATCAATGAGACTGATCCCGACAAACTCTGCGACATCATCGCCGCGCTGGAGCCGACCTTTGGTGGTATCAACCTCGAAGACATCAAGGCACCCGAGTGTTTCTATATCGAGCGCAAGCTGCGCGACCGGATGAAGATTCCGGTTTTTCATGATGATCAGCACGGCACCGCCATCATTGTGGGTGCGGCGATCATGAATGGTCTCAAGGTCGTTGGCAAAGATCTGAAGAAATGCAAACTCGTGGTCTCGGGAGCGGGGGCGGCAGCGCTGGCCTGTCTGGATCTGATTGTTGATCTCGGCTTCCCGATTGAAAATATCTTCGTCACCGATCTCGCCGGCGTGGTCTACAAAGGCCGCAAGGAATTGATGGATCCGGACAAAGAGCGCTTCGCGCAAGAGACGACTGCGCGTACGCTGGCCGAAGTCATTCCCGGTGCCGATATTTTTCTGGGCCTCTCTGCAGGCGGCGTGCTAAAGCAAGACATGGTGCGCGCGATGGGGCTGCGTCCGCTAGTGCTGGCGCTGGCTAATCCGACGCCGGAAATTCTGCCCGAGGAAGTGCGCGAAGTGCGTGATGATGCTGTCATCGCCACCGGCCGCTCGGACTATCCGAATCAGGTCAACAATGTGCTGTGCTTCCCGTATATTTTCCGTGGTGCGCTCGATTGCGGTGCTACC
>JBIIEY010000320.1:0-2902 GCA_044237595.1 Burkholderiaceae bacterium
CGGCGGTCAACCTGGCGGACGCGCCCGCAGGACATAAGCATCTCCGCGCCCGCCTAAATAATTGCATTCTTATAATTAAACCAGCGTCGGCATTAAAGAAGCCGGCCCAATTGCCGATAAACCGGGGGAGCGAAGGTGTATTGCCTTCCGTTAATACTTTATAAAGCGGTGTCAATTGGGACTCAATCAGGCATTATTTGAGAGATTCCCGCAGGAAATACTGAGATGTACCGCAAGAAGTGTTCCGGCCGCTAGCTCGCTGCTGACTAACCAAGGGGTGATTCATGAACAAAATGTCCAAATGCACGATGGTCTCGCTGGCCGTGCTGATCTCGGCTTGCCAATCCATTCCGTCGGTCGCTGTGGCCGACAACGCCTCGGCCAAGGCAGAAGTCAAGCCGGTCGATCCGCCAGCTGAAGCCAAGGTTGAAGTCAAACCTGAGCCGAAAGTTGAAGCCAAGGCCGAGTCTAAAGTTGAAGCAAAGGCTGAGGCACCCAAGCCTGCGCCTGACGCTGTCAGCATGATCACGCCGATGATCGAGCGTCAGCAAACCATCCGTGCGACCGGTTATGCCGTTATCAGCACGCAGAACCACAAGAACGGTGCTCAGCAGCGCCTGATGGCGATTCGTGCCTCCAAGCTTGATGCCTACCGCGCCCTGACTGAACAGGTGTACGGTCAGCAGCTCGATGCCACCACCACCGTGGCCGAGATGATGATCACCAGTGATACCTTCCGCACCCGCGTGCAAGGCATCATTTACGGCGCCGTGCTGGAATCGATCACGCCAATCGGTGATGACACCTATGAGACCACGATGTCTCTGGATGGTCGTGTCGTCAATGACCTGCGCGTGCTCTACCTGCATCAGCTGGCTGCACGTAACCGGTAATTGATCATGCGCTCCCCACGACTTCTGCCCCTGCTGCTCGCGCTGCCTCTGGCTTGCGCCGCTATCCCTTCGTTCGCTGATACGTCGGGTTTGCCGACGGATCCGCGCAAGCGTCTGGAAGCCTTGCAGCATGCGCTCGTCGCAGCTGCGATGGACAGCCAGACCCGTGTGCGCACGGCAGCCTGGGTGGACGGTACGGGGAAACTGCATGAGAACACCCGAATCACCTCCGACATGAAAGTGCGCGGAGTGCGGGTGCAGTCTTACGTCAATGCTGAAGATGGCCCATCGGCGGCGATTGTGGCCGAATCCCGCGGCGCCACGCCCAGCGAAGAGATTTGCAAAGCGAATGTGCAGCGTTACCGCCGTGAGGCCACGCTGGAGACCGCGCTTCGCATTTCTACCAGCGGTGCGGACCGCTATCAGTGGGTCATGCTGATGGATCAGACGCGTGCGCGTCTGGTCTCGCGTGCGACCACCAACCGCCTGTGGCAGTTGTCCACACCGGTGAATATGCCTGCAACGACCTACGATCGCATGCTGAGCGGCGCCGTGCCGGACATCACGCCGTATCACATGGTTATCGAGTTGCTGCCCGCTGGCGCGCTGGCCATCGAGCCCATTCGTCCCAAACAGACACTTCGCCAGAAGTCGGCACAGATGGTCAAGACCGTCGCCAACTACATTACCGATGAGCCGCGACGCAGCGATCCGATACCGTTTGTGATGCGTCTCTCGGTGCTTGAGCGCAGTAGTCAGCGCGTGTTGTGGCAGGACGCTGTTCCGCTTTTCTTCCCAGAGCGTGAGCTGGTCACGACCAGCCAGCCGCTGCCGCCAGGCCTGCTGTCGGAGCTTGATCGCGTACTCGACGGCTGGCTGCAGAGCATGGACAATAATTTTTCTTGCCGTCCGCAGCAGTTCAACGTGCTGCAGGAAATACCGAGCGGTTGGGTGATCAATGGCGGCCAGATTGCGGGTCTTTCGGCAGGCGACCAGCTCTTGCTGATGAACCGCGAACATTTGCCAGCCCGAATTTTGGAACCCGACAGTGCCCAGCACCTGGCACTGGTGGAAGTGGTCAGTGTCGGTGCCGGGCGCGCCACCGTGCGCAAGCTCGCGGGACCGGCCAGTATTGCGCGCTCGGGTGACTGGGTTGCTACCCCCTTTTAATGAATCACTGATTATTTCAGTGTTTCCCTGAAATTTTGCGGAGAACAAAATGACCATCGCCCAACGCAAACTTCTGATCGCTGTGCTCGCGCTGTTCTTCAGCGCCGGCGTGGCGGCTGCCGATGCGCCCAAGCCTGAACCTGCCAAGGATGCCAAGGCAGATCACAAGGATGAAAAGAAGGACGACAAAAAAGACGGCAAGGATGCAAAAGATGCCAAGGCAGATGCGCCTGCAGAGCCTGACTTGCCTTCCAAGCCTTATCCGACCAACGCCACGCCAAAGGCTTTCCAGCCGAAAAAAGATGCGGCACCCAAGGCCGCTGCAGGTCAGGACAAGCCTGAAGAAAAGGCAGCTGAAAAATCTGCCGACAAGTCCGGTGACAAGGCAGCGGCGAAACCAGCTTCGGACAAACCCGCCGACAAGCATGCAGCCGACAAGCCCGGTGCTGACAAGCCGGCCGATGCGCATGCGGCCGCCAGTCCAAAGCATGACGCCAAGCCGCATAAAACCGCAAAAAAACAGCGTAGCGCGCACAATGCAAAAGCACAGTCGCAGCCAATCAGCCCAGCTATGGTAGAGCTGGCACGCGAGGTACTCGCCCAGCAAAAAAACGCGAACTTGAAACCCTATGTCGTTCAGGCTCGCGACAATCTTGACAGCGTGATCCGCAAGACCATGCCCACCAATCTGTTTGCGCCCGATATCTTGCGTCAGGCGTTTGTGCGCGCAAATCCTTCGCTGCTCACATCGGCCAAGGTCAAGCTCAGCCCTGGTCAGGTGCTGCAGGTACCTGATGTGTCCACGATACGTGCCGTGGTGATGTCCGAGGGTGGCAATA
>JBIIEY010000321.1:0-2888 GCA_044237595.1 Burkholderiaceae bacterium
CCGCATCACGTACTGCTGCATCAAGAATCTGTACCTGATGATGTTGTTCGAGTTTGCCGACGATGCCGCGTAACATGCCCACGGCGACCGCTTCGCTGGGTTCATCGACCTTGATGACCTGAAAGCGCCGGGTCAGTGCCGGATCGCGTTCGATACTTTGTTTGTACTCCGACCAGGTAGTAGCTGCAATGGTGCGCAGCTCGCCGCGTGCGAGCGCAGGCTTGAGCAGATTGGCGGCATCACCGTGGCCCTCGGTGCCGATCAATTGATGTGCTTCATCCACAAAAAGTACGACTGGCTTGATCGAGGCTTTGACATCGGCAATGACTTGCTGAAGACGATGCTCGAATTCTCCGCGCATGCCAGCGCCGGCTTGCAACAATCCCAGATCCAGTGTGCGGATCACGATGTTTTTCAGTGCCGGTGGAACGTCACCGCTGGCGATTTTTTGTGCGAGCCCTTCAACTACGGCGGTTTTACCGACGCCCGCTTCACCGGTGAGGATGGGATTGTTTTGTCGCCGGCGCATGAGTACCTCAGCGATCTGCCGCACCTCGTTGTCGCGTCCATATACCGGGTCGAGCAGACCCTTGGCGGCTAGTGCAGTGAGATCGATGGTGTACTGGTCGAGTGCTGGGGTGTTCGATGAGGCTGGTGTTTTCATCGATGCATGAGCGCTGCGCTCTGCCGATGCAGATGTCGATGAAGTATCCGACAAGGCCGGTAATTGCGCGCGCAGAGCTTCGCGAGCAATCTGCAGCAGGTTGGGTGCAGATTCCAGCAACAGGCCGCGCATCGTGTCGGATTCGAGTGCTGCCAGCAGCACGCAACTGGCATTGACTTGCTGCGCACCCAGAACCATCGAGGCCACTACCCAAGATTGTTCCAGCAGAGTTGGCAGATATTCGGAGAGTACGGGGGTGCGCCCATTGCCGCGCTTTAGCCGATCCAGTGCGGCTTGCAATTGCTCCTGGGTGCGCTCGGGTGAGATACGAAAGTGCTTGAGCAGTGTCGTCAGCTCGCCTGCAGGATCGCGCAGCATTTCCATGAACAAGTGCTCAGGGTCGACGCTGAAATGCGTGTGCTTGGCGCATAGCTCGGCAGCGCGTTCAAGGGCCGCGCGCGTGTCGCCATCGAGACGAAGAATGAGGGTGCGCAGTTCAGTGCTCATGGCCCGCGCATTCAAAAGCAAAGCGGGCGGGCACGGGCGTGCTGCGCTCGTTGTTATCACTGGGTTCACCCATCCAGGCATTCCAGCCCAGTCGAGGTGAAGAGTGTGCGGACAAGCGGCCGGCTGGTAACGTCTTGGCTTGAGGCGTGAGTAAAACTTCCACACGCAGCGCTGATGGAATGAAGGCGCGTACTGTGGTTTTGAAATCATCATGGTCGCTGCCACCTGGCAGCAAGTCCATTACCCTGTCTGCGGGTTGATCATCGGCGCGCAAACGAATGGCAGCAGCCTGATCCCAGATACGGCGTCCAAGAAAAGCAGTTCTGCCGAGTTGAGGGGATTGCTGTGGATGTCCGAGCTCAGTGAGCTCGTCTTGTTCGAGTCGTTGCCAGCCACCGACGAATTGCTCACCCTGAAATCGGATAGCGTAGCGATCGGCGAGCAAGGCGCATAGGGCCGTCATCGAGCGCGGCGCACCCGCGATCAGTCCTGCATGACGCAGCCATGGGGTATGCGTCTGGCGATCAGGATTGCCAACGTCATGTCCGCACAAATAGCCGGTGCTGCGCGCTATCGTGGATGCCTGTGGTGAGGCCCAGCCCAAACCCAAGCGACGCCGTTTGCGGTTGAGATAAAACAGTGACAGCAAGCGATGCTGAATAATGTCCAGAAAATCCGACGTCGCAAAATCCTTGACTGCGTTGCGTTCCAGCAGAAGCTCGGTAAAAGCAGCGGGCAGGGGGCCGCCCTGACCGGACAGGGACAGCACCGGTGTGGAAAGCGTGAATGCTTCGCCGGTCTCTGCACCACGCGAGATATTGCGTACATCGCTGGCCTCGAAGCTGAGCGAGACATGGCTTTTGAGTCGCACTGCCTCGGGTCCACCGCTGGCACCGATTTCTACCCGACCCTCGGCGACGCCTTCGCGCTCGAGCAGACTGATGGCTTGAAACAGGTCAAAGCCCTGCGGCGCATTGAGCAGGCGCTCGTGAAGCGGGGGCTGGGATTCGCGCGCGTTCATTTACACCAGCTCCTGTGCGCCCGTCATTGGCTTCCACTGCACGAGGCATTCATCACCGCGCCAGACGCCCAACTCGACGAATGAATTGACGGTGGTGTACAGCGCAAAGAAATGCGCCAGCACCGCAGAAAAAAGAATGGCGGAAGAACCGACGAAAGCCTCGGGCTCGAGTTCAAGGCGCACGGCAGTGCCACGACAATGACCGCGCCAGGCTTCATGTCCGATTTGCCGTGTGACCTGGCGAGATTGCAGATGCGTGATGCCACGAATTTGTTCCAGATCGCGGTTCTGATCAGAGGCAAACAAGGACAGCATTTCGCGCAGTCGATCACGACCGGTCGCGCCGCTGACCAGCGAGTGATGATTCAGCGTCAGCAATGAGGCGAGACGCCAGACCGTGTCACTGCCCAGTGGCGGATGACGCTGTCGCGAAGGCTCGGTGACGCAGCGGATCTGCAGGCCATTGGAAACGCCTTCGCCCTTAATGCGGGTTTGCGTGGTGATCTGCTCGGCCAGACCGCGATTGGTACATAGCGTGCGCGCATAAACAATAGGTGCTGATGGCTCACCGCGCATATTGCGTTGATCGATGAAGGACAAGTACATATCCGATCCGGAGATGTCTTGGCGCAGACTGCGCTCGCGTCGGGATGCCCAATACACGCCTTCATGACGATCGCTGAAATGATCCAGTGA
>JBIIEY010000322.1:0-2887 GCA_044237595.1 Burkholderiaceae bacterium
TCCGGCGATGACGCAGCCATCAGCGCCTTCGCGCATCGGCTGTTCGAACGCTTTGCCAAAGTCGTCAGGGAAAACGAAGATCTCACGCGTCACTCTGATCGTCAGGAACAGCGACTGGTCAAACTCAACCAGAACCTCAAAACCCAGACACGCGAACTCGATGAACGCAAAACTGCACTCGAAGCCTTGTCCCGGCAATTATCCAAATACCTGCCACCGCAGATTCATGAAGCGCTGTTCGAGGGCAAGCATGACACCCGCATCACCACACAGCGCAAAAAGCTCACTGTATTTTTCAGCGACATCAAGGGGTTCACCCAGACATCTGAGAGTCTGCAGCCTGAAGCGCTGACCGAGTATTTGAATGAATATTTTTCAGAGATGACGCAAATCGCCATCGATCACGGCGCCACCATCGACAAATACATGGGCGATGCGATGATGGTTTTTTTCGGCGATCCCGAGACACGCGGCGTGCGGGATGATGCGCGCGCCTGTCTCGAGATGGCGCTGAAGATGCATGAAAAACTGAAAATTCTGCACAAACGCTGGCGCGCCAGCGGCTTTGATCAGCCCTTCGAAGTTCGTATCGGCATCAACACAGGCTTTTGCAACGTCGGTAATTTCGGCAGTGAACAACGACTGTCGTACACCATCATCGGCGGCGAAGTAAATCTTGCGCAGCGCCTTGAATCGCACGCTGATCCTGGTGGCATTCTTATGAGCTACGAAACCTGGGCGCATGTGCAGGATATGGTCGATGTCGAAGAGCGTGGCGCGATTCAGATGAAAGGCATTGCGCGCGATGTCAGAACCTATGCAGTCAAAGGGCGCAAGTCGACAGGAGAAGCGCTGGTATTTTCTTATGACCATCCGGCGGGTGTATCGATTGATATCGATCCCACGACGCTGAATGCTGATGAGCGGGTACAGTTATCGGAAAAGCTGACGACGCTGGCCGAGGCACTACGCAGGCAATAATGATTCAACACCAGCGTTAAAGCTTGTGGATCCCAGCTTTCGCTGGGATGATTTTTTAAAAGTCATCCGCCTTGATATCGCTTCTGCCAGTGTGGCGTTTTAGACGCTACCAACCCTTGCATCGTCATCCCAGTGAAAGCAGAGATCCATAGGAGATTTTATAGGCCACCAATCTTCAAACATTCCCTTTAAAACAGGCATCTCAAGTAGCGTGCCGCTCAAAACTCCCCGCAGCAGCAAACTTCCAATGACTGCTAAACGGCTCCGGCAGCGAAGCAAGCTGCGCCTCATCCATCAAAGCCCCCTCAGGCACCGTAGGCAGTACCGAAGACATAGGCACTGCCACGCCTGAAGCATTACGCACCATGAGGTGATCTGCCGTAATCTCACCCGGCTGATCAAGACCTGCCGCACCCACCAGCTCACCCAGTGCCTCAACCGTCAGCGCATGGAAATTTTTCACGCGCTCTGCTTTATCGGTCACCACCAGCGCACGCTGACGATTCGGATCCTGCGTAGCCACACCGGTTGGGCAGTGATCGGTATGACAGCTGCGCGACTGTATGCAACCCAGCGCAAACATGAAACCCCGCGCGGAATTACACCAATCCGCACCCAGTGCCATTGCGCGTGCGATATCGAATGCCGAAATGATTTTGCCCGAAACACCAATGCGCACCCGGTCGCGCTTGGCCATGCCCACCAGCGTGTTGTGCACCAGTCTCAAGCCTTCGCGCATGGGCATACCCACATGATCGGAAAACTCAACCGGCGCAGCACCGGTACCACCTTCGCTGCCATCGACGACGATGAAATCAGGATAGATATCGCTCTCAAGCATCGCCTTGGCCATCGCGAACCACTCCCAGGGCTGACCAATACACAACTTGAAGCCGACGGGTTTACCACCTGAACGTTCGCGCAGATGCTGTATGAAACCCATCAACTCCAGTGGCGTGGAAAACTCGCTGTGCGCAGCCGGTGAAACACAATCCTGACCTAGTGGCACACCACGAGCCGCCGCAATTTCAGTTGTCACTTTTGCCGCGGGCAGCACGCCGCCATGGCCGGGCTTGGCTCCCTGAGAGAGTTTGATTTCAATCATCTTCACCTGCGGCGATTGCGCCTGCTCGGCAAACTTGTCGGCATCAAACCGGCCGTTCGATGTGCGGCATCCGAAGTAACCGGAACCAATTTCCCAGATCAGGTCACCGCCATGTTCACGGTGATACGCAGAAATCGAACCCTCACCCGTATCATGCGCAAAACCGCCCATCTTCGCACCGCGATTGAGTGCGCGAATCGCATTGGGCGAAAGCGAACCAAAACTCATCGCAGAAATATTGAATATCGATGCCTCATAGGCTTGCGTGCATTGCGGACCACCAATATGTACCCGAAAGCTTTTCGGATCCGCATGACGAGGCACGGACGAATGTCCTATCCATTCGCTGGCGGGTTCATACACCGCCTTGATGGTGCCGAAACCGCGCTTGTCGTTTACTTTTTTCGCACGCGAGTAAACCATCGCGCGTTGATTACGCGAGAAAGGCAGCTTTTCTTCGTCATTCTCCAGAAAATACTGCCGGATCTCGGGACGTATGTATTCCAGCATGAAACGCAAATGCCCCGACACCGGATAATTACGCAGAATGGCGTGCCTGTCCTGTCGGTAGTCGTGCCAGCCAACGATGAACAGCGCCAGACAGATCGCTGACAACAGCCATGAGAACGGCAGGAATGCAATGATCCCGAAACCTGTCAGCACCCAGGGTAAAAAGCGAGAGTGTTCAGACATGTGTAGTCTCCTGAACTTTTATGTTTTAATTTTGGTAGATTCCTGACCTACCACGCACACTACCCCATCCAAGGAGATGAGATGAAACGATTTTTTGTTCTACTGCCA
>JBIIEY010000234.1:0-3986 GCA_044237595.1 Burkholderiaceae bacterium
AGTTCTAAGTTACACATTGTTTTGGCTTGTATTCTTTAAGTTTGTCGCAATATTGTGCCGGTGCCATGACTTGAGTTACTCCCGGTACGATTAATTTGGAAATAATTTTTTTTTTGGAAAAATTTTCTGTGCCGATGAGGATCGGGTCGGCTATATACGATTCCAAAAAAAGAGGTCTGTCACGATGAGTAACGCCTAATGTGTAGTCAAAATCATTCACAGAAACCGGCACGCCGGTTATCGCTATGCTCAGCTTACTGTTTCCAATAAAATTCTCTTCCTCGTAAACGCTGCGTAGTTCGCATGCGCGTTGGAATCCGTTTTCGCGGTAACTGAAAGTGCGAATTTGGGCGCATTTTATTTCTTGCCATTCTTTTCTAAATGCTTCGCTAAATGTCGTTGCAAATTCTCTGCTCTGAGCAACATTGCGCTTGCCGGTGATGATTCCGGAGTCGGTTGGGGCATCGCCTCGCAGTTTCATTTTGTTGATGTCGATGTCGGGATTGTCTTTGACTGACGCCAGATACCGGCGAGCGATCTGCTTGCTGGTCATTTTGGGGCGGCGGGTATTGACTACATCAGGCAGGGGTATCTGGTCCGTATTTGATAGACGCGCATATTCGAGCG
The DNA here is from genome assembly GCA_044237595.1 of Burkholderiaceae bacterium. Classification (GTDB taxonomy): domain Bacteria; phylum Pseudomonadota; class Gammaproteobacteria; order Burkholderiales; family Burkholderiaceae_D; genus Pernthalerella. The sequence goes on from JBIIEY010000234.1 coordinate 628, forward strand.
CGGCATAGGCTTTGTTTGTATTCGATTGAATTTGTGTGGCTGATGAGTGGGATAACATCGAGGCGGCTCCAATTGACGGTAGGGGGTTATCAGAAAACATTCGTAAGTGCCTCCTGATCAAGGAAAGTTCCTGCGCTAAAAACTTGGGCTGTAGCTGTATTATTGGTGGCTTGCCATCCGGTTATCATGGTGTTGATGCTTCCCCTCGCTGACAGCCCGACGAAGCCGTTTATTCATGAGGCACCTGTGGGCTAACGCGTCCACGATAAGATCTGTCATTTGCCGACCTTCGATGATTCCTCATTTATTCACTGACGCTGTCGACCAATCAGCACCTTCATGGCAAGCCGCTCTCCTTCAGGGACTGAATGCCTCAAGCGCGGCCTTCCCCGGTTATATGCCGGCGCTGGCAAATGACAGTTTCCTGCCCACACAGGGGCGAGTATTTGCCGCTTTCATCCAGCCTTTGGACGAAGTTCGTTACGTGCTGGTCGGAGAGGGACCTTACCCGCGCGAGCAAAGCGCCACTGGTGTGTGTTTTATGGATGGCGCGGTCGACACGCTTTGGTCTAAGCAGGGTTTGTCCAAGCCAGTGAATCGTGCGACCTCATTGCGCAATTTCATGAAGATGCTGATGGTCGCTGAACGCCTGCTGAAGCCTGGGGCTACCGGCGGTGAAGCGGTAGCGCCGGTAGCGGCCAAAGCGATGCAACCCGGGTCAGGATTCATACAGACGCTGCCTGAGTTGCAGCAAAATCTGACCGACCACGGGTTTCTCTTGCTAAATGCCGCGCTGGTGTTTCGCGCGCATGTGCCGCCGGTCAAAGAGGCGAAGGTATGGCGGCCGTTTCTGGAAACGGTACTGGAAGCTTTGGCCGGCCGTCCCGGTTTGGCTCCGCCGAAGCTGGTGCTGTGGGGACGGATCGCGCAGTGGCTGGAGGATTTGCCCGCTGTTAGCCGTTTTCCCAAGGCGGTGGCCGAGCATCCCTACAACTTGTCCTTCATACAAAACCGGGCGATGCAAGATTTGTTCGGGCCGATGCACCTACTGCGCGCAAAATCTTTCAATTAACGCAACTCCCTAATAAGTTCCCGCGCTTTCAAATACCTGACAATTCCAGTCGGCTTTGCTATACTCGACCAAATTGTTCGGGAATCCCGGACATCCCTTCGCAGCACCTGATTTGGAGTAGGTCCATGCGTCTGACTACCAAAGGTCGTTTTGCCGTCACGGCGATGATTGATCTGGCCATGCGCCAGCATCACGGTCCGGTGACGCTCGCCGGCATCAGCCAGCGGCAGGAAATTTCTCTGTCGTATCTGGAGCAACTGTTCGGCAAACTCCGTCGCCATGAAATCGTGGAGTCGGTACGTGGTCCGGGTGGGGGTTACAACCTGGCGCGTCGCTCTGAAGATATTACCGTGGCCGACATCATCATTGCGGTTGATGAGCCGCTGGATGCAACCCAGTGCGGTGGCAAGGAAAACTGCCACGGCGAACGTGAAGCATCCGGTGCGCGCTGCATGACCCATGATCTTTGGGCGACACTGAACGCCAAAATGGTCGATTACCTCGATTCAGTCTCACTCAAGGATCTGGTCGACCAGCAGAAAGAAAAAGCCGTAGAACAAAAACCCGTCGTCGTGATGCAGCGCTCGCATCAGGCAGCCTGATTTACCGGAGTAAAGAGATGAACGCACCGCTGGACCAATCCCTGTTGGAAAGCCTGAAGGCTCCGCATTTCCCTATTTATATGGATTACTCGGCGACCACGCCGGTGGATCCGCGTGTGGCTGACAAAATGATTCCTTATTTGCGCGAGCAGTTCGGTAATCCCGCTTCACGCAGCCACATGTATGGCTGGTCGGCCGAAAAAGCTGTTGAAGAAGCGCGTGAAGAAGTGGCCAAGCTGGTCAACGCCGATCCGCGCGAAATCATCTGGACCTCTGGCGCGACTGAGGGTAACAACCTCGCTATCAAAGGTGCTGCACATTTTTATCAGACCAAAGGCAAGCACATCATCACGGTAAAGACCGAGCACAAGGCTGTGCTCGATACCGTGCGTGAGCTGGAGCGTCAGGGATTCGAAGCGACCTATCTGCAGCCGGGTGATGATGGTCTTATTACAGTGCAGCAGCTGGCTGAAGCGATTCGCCCCGATACGATTCTCGTGTCGGTGATGTGGGTTAACAATGAAATTGGTGTGATTCAGCCGATCGACGAAATCGGTGAACTCTGCCGCAGCAAGGGCATCATTTTTCATTCGGATGCTGCGCAGGCAACGGGCAAGACGCCGATTGATCTGGAAAAAACCAAGGTTGATCTGGTGACCTTTACCGCGCACAAGAGTTATGGCCCCAAAGGTATCGGTGCGATGTACGTGCGCCGCAAGCCGCGTGTGCGTATCGAAGCGCAGATGCACGGCGGCGGTCATGAGCGTGGTCTGCGTTCAGGCACACTGGCAACGCATCAGATCGTCGGCATGGGCGAGGCTTTTCGTATTGCACGAGAAGAGATGGCGACCGAGATCCCACGCATACGCGCGCTGCGCGATCGTCTCGCTGCCGGTCTTGGCAAGATCGAAGAAGTGTATGTCAATGGCGACATGGCACACCGCGTGCCGCACAACCTGAACATCAGTTTTAATTATGTCGAAGGTGAGTCGCTGATCATGGCGATCAAGGATATTGCCGTGTCATCCGGGTCGGCGTGTACATCAGCCAGCCTCGAGCCATCGTATGTCTTGCGCGCGCTGGGTCGCAGCGATGAGTTGGCACACAGCTCGATTCGTTTCACTTTCGGGCGTTTCACCACCGAGGAAGATGTGGATTTTGCGATTGATCTGCTGACTAAAAAGGTCCACAAGCTGCGCGAACTTTCGCCGCTGTGGGATATGTACAAAGATGGGATCGACATCAGCTCGATCCAATGGGCAGCACACTAAATTTTTTTCAGGAGTCAGATCATGGCCTATTCAGACAAAGTACTCGATCACTACGAAAATCCCCGCAATGTCGGCGCTTTTGACAAGGGCGACGAGACGATTGGCACCGGTATGGTCGGTGCGCCCGCTTGCGGCGACGTGATGAAACTGCAGATCAAGGTCGGCGCTGACGGCGTGATCGAAGATGCCAAATTCAAGACCTATGGCTGCGGATCAGCGATTGCGTCATCGTCGCTGGTGACTGAGTGGGTCAAGGGCAAGACGCTGGATCAGGCACTTTCCATCAAGAATACACAGATTGCAGAAGAGCTTGCGCTGCCGCCGGTGAAGATTCACTGCTCCATCCTTGCCGAGGACGCGATCAAGGCCGCTGTTGCGGACTACAAGGCGCGTCACGGCGAAGAACAAAAGGTC
>JBIIEY010000130.1:0-5976 GCA_044237595.1 Burkholderiaceae bacterium
GCCTGAGTTGACGCTGAGTCCCGGTATTTGCCGAGATCACGTATCGAATTAAGAAGAGAATTACCATGATCACTCTGACTGAAAAAGCAGCGAAGCATGTCTCTCGCTATATCGAAAAGCGGGGTAAGGGTATAGGTCTGCGCTTTGGTGTGCGTACCACTGGTTGCTCGGGCCTTGCTTACAAGCTTGAGTATGTAGATGAGAGTCAAGCGGAAGATCAGATTTTTGAGTCGCATGGCATCAAGGTATTCGTTGATCCCAAAAGTCTGCCGTATATCGATGGTACCGAACTGGATTTTGCCCGTGAAGGTCTCAATGAAGGCTTCAAGTTCTACAATCCGAATGTAAAAAATGAATGTGGTTGCGGTGAAAGCTTCACTATTTGACCAGTAATACTGATGTTCAAGAGGCCTGTTGCAGCATGACAGGCTTTTCTTTTTAGAAGCGTATGGACAATCATTTCGACCTGTTTCAGATGCCCGCCCGTTTCGCGATTGATGCCGCGCAGCTTGATGCTGCCTATCGCGAACTGCAAGGCCGTGTGCATCCGGACAAGTTTGCTGCTGCTAGTGATGCAGAAAAGCGCGTCGCCATGCAATGGGCAACGCGTGCTAATGAAGCCTACAAGACGCTAAAAAATCCACTACGTCGTGCTGCCTACCTTTGTGAGCTGCATGGCGTTGATCTGGGTATTGAATCGAATACCACCATGCCACCGGCATTTCTGATGCAGCAAATGGAATGGCGCGAGTCGCTTGACGAGGCACGCAGTGAACGCGATACGGCCCTGCTCGAAGCGCTGGAGCAAGCGCTGAACGAGGCGCGTCGCCAAGCGGTCGCGCGCATAGCTGAATTGCTGGAGCAATCGAAATTCAGCGAAGCGGGTGAGCGTGTGCGAGAGCTGATGTTCGTTGAAAAATTCGGCGATGAAGTCGCCAGTACCTTTGAGGCGCTGGAAGCCTGAACCCGTCGCTAATTGATTCCTGAATTTATCTCACCATGGCACTTCTGCAAATCGCCGAACCCGGCATGTCGACCGCACCGCACCAGCATCGGCTAGCGATAGGTATCGATCTTGGTACGACCAATTCTCTGGTTGCGACAGTTCGTCACGGGATACCCGAAGTGCTTGATGATGAAGACGGTCGTGCCCTGCTGCCTTCCATCGTGCGCTACCTGCCGACGGGTCACGCCAACATTGGTTACAGTGCCCAGGCCATGCAGACGGTCGATCCCAGAAATACCATCGTGTCCGCCAAGCGCTTCATGGGCCGTGGCTTGAAAGATATCGCGCATGCAGAAAACATGCCCTATGACTTTATTGACGCGCCGGGCATGGTGCAGATTCGAACGGTTGCAGGCACCAAAAGTCCGGTTGAAATCTCTGCGGAGATACTTGCTACGCTGCGTCAGCGTGCCGAAGATGCCTTGGGCGATGAGTTAGTGGGCGCGGTTATTACCGTGCCTGCGTATTTCGATGATGCACAACGCCAGGCGACCAAGGATGCTGCAAAGCTCGCTGGCTTGAATGTGCTGCGTTTGCTGAATGAACCGACGGCCGCTGCGATTGCCTATGGTCTGGATAATGGCTCGCAAGGCATTTATGCAGTCTACGATCTTGGCGGCGGTACTTTCGACATTTCCATTCTCAAGCTGTCCAAGGGTGTATTCGAAGTGCTGGCAACCGGCGGTGATTCGGCGCTGGGTGGCGACGACTTCGACCATCGGCTGTTCTGCTGGATCATTGAGCAGTCACATCTGGCGCCGCTGACAGATGAAGATACGCGCTTATTGATGGTCAAGGCGCGCGAAGCCAAGGAAATTCTGTCATCGCATACCGAGACGCACATCGATGCGGTCCTGAAATCAGGTGAAGAAGTACACCTGACCATCACCGCGACCGAATTTGTGTCTCTGACCCAGCATCTGGTAGCCAAGACCCTGAGCCCTTGCCGCAAGGCGGTACGTGATGCCGGACTGAGCGTGGATGAGATTGATGGTGTGGTGCTGGTCGGTGGCGCAACACGCATGCCGCACGCACGCAAGGCTGTGGCTGATTATTTTCAGACACTGCCACTGGCTAATATCGATCCCGACAAAGTGGTCGCGCTGGGTGCGGCAGTGCAAGCCAATCTGCTGGCTGGCAATCGTGCTTCTGGTGACGACTGGTTGCTGCTGGACGTGATTCCTTTGTCGCTGGGTATTGAAACCATGGGCGGTCTGGCAGAGAAAGTCATTCCCCGTAATTCCACGATTCCCTGTGCACGTGCACAGGAGTTCACGACGTTCAAAGATGGTCAGACAGCGATGTCGGTGCATGTGGTGCAGGGCGAGCGTGAGTTGGTGTCGGATTGCCGGTCACTGGCGCAATTTGAATTGCGCGGGATTCCACCGATGGCGGCAGGCGCAGCACGGATTCGCGTGACCTATCAGGTGGATGCTGATGGTTTATTGTCGGTCGCGGCGCGCGAGATGCACTCAGGCGTTGAGGCCTCGATCGTCGTGAAGCCCTCCTATGGTCTTGGCGATGACGAGATCGCTCGTATGTTGCAGGATTCGTTTACAGAGGCGGAAGGCGACATGAAGCTGCGCGCCTTGCGAGAAGAGCAGGTTGAAGCAGAGCGAATTCTGCTGGCGACGGACTCGGCACTGGCGCAAGATGCTGATTTGCTCAGTGCCGCGGAGCATGCCGAGATTGATGCCTCCATGGCGCATCTAAAAGCCAGCGCGCAAGGGAGCGATCATCAAGCGATCAAGGCTGCCGTTGATGCGCTGGCAAAGATCACCGAGGATTTTGCTGCAAGACGCATGGATCGCAATGTGCGTGCTGCGCTGACAGGAAAGAAACTGGATGAAATCGTTTGATAAATCTTTGGTCTGTTTTTGACCGTTGATTTCGCGAACGCTTCAGCTTGGGTAATAATTTTTAATTCAGGAAATTCAACGTGCCACAGATTGTCGTTTTACCCCATGAAGTTTTGTGCCCCGAAGGTGCTGTGTTTGATGCACCCACCGGCACATCGGTTTGCGATGCCTTGCTGGGGCAAGACATTGAAATCGAGCACGCCTGCGAGAAGTCCTGTGCCTGTACCACCTGTCATGTGGTGGTGAGAGAAGGCTTCTCTTCCCTGAACGAAGCCGAGGAAAGAGAAGAGGATCTGCTCGATATGGCCTGGGGGCTGGAAGCCAATTCGCGGCTTTCTTGTCAGGCGATGGTGGGTACCGAAGATCTGGTGATCGAGATTCCGAAATACACAATCAATCACGCACGCGAGAATCACTGATGAAATGGACAGACACCATACGCATTGCCGAGGCTTTGTGCGATGCCCATCCAGACATTGACCCGCTGACCGTACGCTTCACTGACCTTCACCAATGGGTCATGGCGCTGGATGGCTTCGATGACGCACCTGATCGATCCGGAGAAAAAATTCTCGAGGCCATACAGATGGCCTGGATCGACGAAGCGAAATAACGCTCCGTTACCGAGGCGCTACCTTGACCGGTTGCTGCAGCCCCGGTTGTTGCAGCCATTTCGCCGGTGTTTTGTGGGGATCATTAAAATACCAGCGTCCGACCAAAACAGAGATCAGGACGATGGCGATGAACCCCGCCATGACGAAGCCGACGATTTCCAGTGGATGGAATGGGTCGGTTTCAGGTTGTTTGTAGTACTTCAGTACTCGTTCTTCGGTTTGTATCAGTGCGTCGTGGGGTGCGAGCAGGTGTTGCGTGGTTTTGTTCGTGGTCATGTTGTCCTCCTGACCGCTTTTATACCCGCTTATGACATCGAAAATTACAATTTTGATATTGCTTTGAGCTTCATCAAACGACGTCCGGGGCTCCCGGTTTGATCCCTGTCTCAGTCCAGCCCTCACCCTGCATTAGATCGAAGCTTATGTCCCGAAATTGGGCAAAGCCGGCATAGACCGCCATTGCGCAAGCATTTGCCAGATCAGGATGTACCCCAGCTTTCTTCAAGCCAAAAAACAAGCTGTCCCGACAAGAAATCATTAGATAGCGCAGCATGACTTTCGGTGTAAGTTGCTCACTGATAGGCCATTGAAAACCTTGGTGGGGGCGGGTGGTCTGTTTGTTTGCCTGGAGAAAACTTGCGCCCGGGTCGCTGACGTATCGCGAAGCCGCCGCATTAGCTGCGCCTTTGACGCAATTTGCCAGAGCGCCCACGAGGGCAGGCACGATTAGATTCGTGAATTGGTCTGATCGCAGTTCGGCCTGCAGAAGACCACCTGCGACACTATTGAGCAAGACGCTGGCAATAACATAGGGTAATAAACCCATCATGGCGGTTTTGAATTTTTCTTCAAAAATCAACGCATCCTTGTTCACTGAAATGCCTACGGTGCTGATCGTGGCTTTGGTGAGTTCAACAGTCAGTGCTTCAACCAAGACACTAAAATTTCGCGTGCTGATGTTGGCATCGTGGTTGAGCCAATGAGAGGGGTTCACCAGAAATCCAATGAGAAAGGGCGCAGAAGCTGCGGTAAAGCCCAGTATCTTTATTCCCAGCCTAATGTTTTCGTCGGAGTAGCGATGGTTTCTCGATTCTGAATTCGTTTCGGAGTCTGAGTGTATTACTGACTCCGCCTCGACTTCCGGATCAGTTTTGCTATTCGAAGCATTGGCATTTCTAGCTGCGCTCGATGCAATGGCCGCGACGAGAGAGCCACCGGCAATGATGCAGACCGGGGGCATTGACGCGTAACCAGTGATCACACCGCCGGCTATCATGGCTGCGACTGAGGCCACACCGACGCCTATCTTTTGTGCCGGGCTGGCGTTATCTATTTGGTGTTGAAGCAACTGTCCCGCGCAAAAACCTGCACTGACAGCACCAAGAAAGGCGACAGGTACTGGCGGCATTTTCGAATTACTCAGTCCAGTGAAGGTTGCTGCGCCCGTCAATCGTCCCAGGGATTGTGAGATGAATTCCCTCAAGACCTGAGTACCCGAAGTTTTCCAGAGTGGAATCCGTGTGTCCTCAGATGCAGGACGGTAGACAAGTCGGGGTGTATTGGCCGTATAAGAATCGGCCTTGCCCGATTGTGTTCCGAAGGGCGGGTTGTTGATCGTGATTTCCAGGTTCTCTCGTAAAGACTTATTTCCATGATTATTGGATATCCGTTCAGGTGTATCCAGATTCGATTTTATTTTTTGTTTTGGAGTCATCTCCGGTTCCGGTGGAAGGTAAATGAATGTCGTTTGAGTAACCTCATTTAATTTAGCGTTCCAGAGGGTTGAGGCTATTTTTGTTACATATTTGTGACGCCTACATGACAGTTTTTCGTTTAAAAAAAGCCCCGGAGGTTTTCCGGGGCTTCAGGGTAATAACGAACTAATCGTTTTTTTATTCTTCCCGCCGCAGGTGCGGGAACAGAATCACATCACGAATATTCGGCGAATCAGTAATTAACATCATCAGTCGATCAATACCAATACCGCAACCACCGGTGGGGGGCATGCCGTATTCCAGCGCGCGAATATAGTCGGCGTCGTAGTACATCGCCTCATCGTCGCCAGCCTTTTTGGCAGCTACCTGCGCATGGAAGCGCGCGGCTTGATCTTCTGCATCATTGAGCTCAGAGAAGCCATTCGCAATTTCTCGACCGGTGATAAACAATTCGAAACGTTCGGTAATCTCAGGCGTTTTATCCGAGGCGCGCGCCAGTGGAGAAACTTCGACCGGGTAATCGGTGATGTAGGTGGGTTCCCACAGGTGGGGCTCTGCCGTTTCTTCAAACAGTGCGAGCTGCATGCCACCCAAGCCGACGGAAGCGGGTTGTTTGGCGCCGAGACGCATGAGTTCCTTGCGCAGGAATTCAGCATCAGTGAGTTGGCTGTCTTTGTAATACGGCGCGAAATGTTTGATCGCACCAAGCACACTCATGCGTTGGAAAGGTTGCGAGAGATCTAGCTCGCGGCCGTCATAAGTTAGCTTGGCGGTGCCGTGTG
>JBIIEY010000043.1:0-9873 GCA_044237595.1 Burkholderiaceae bacterium
AGCGCTTCCTGCTTGCGCGCTTGTACGCCGAGCGTGTCGGTCGACAGGCGCGTGTTCAGGCCGCCTTCGGGCATTTTCACATCATCGGGATACACGATTTTCAAGCGAAACGGATCGGCATCGACCGAGGCGGTGGATTCGACCGTATCGGCCAGTGCTTTGAAACCGACGGCGCAGCCGGAGTAGCGTGACATCGCCCAGGCATGCAAGCCGAGGTCGAGATATTCCTGCACATTGCACGGATAAAGCACCGGGATCATGCAAGCGGAGAACATATGCTCTGACTGATGCGGCAGCGTCGATGAATACGCACCATGATCATCGCCCGCAACCAGCAGCACACCGCCATGCTGCGCGGTACCTGCATGATTCATGTGCTTGAACACGTCACCGCAGCGATCAACGCCGGGACCTTTGCCGTACCAAAGCGCAAACACGCCATCATATTTGGCAGGACCGACCAGACCCACCGTTTGTGTGCCCCAGACTGCGGTGGCGGCGAGGTCTTCGTTGACGCCCGGTACAAATTTCACATGGTGTGCGTCAAGGTGCTTTTGCGCCTTCCAGAGCGCTTCATCCAGCATGCCGAGTGGCGAGCCGCGGTAGCCGCTGATAAAGCCTGCGGTATTCAGTCCGGCTGCGGCATCGCGCAGTCGCTGCATCATGGGCAGACGTACCAGCGCCTGAATACCCGAGAGATAAATACGTCCGTCGACTTTGCTGTATTTGTCATCCAGCGTGACGTCAGGACGACGAATGGCGGTGACGGTGGTCGTGGCGGCAGCGAGTCCGCTCTCTGTTTCGGTCGGCATGGAAGTCTCCTCCTTCAGGTTTTGGGGTTGCGCTGCGGCCCTTGTTCGTCCGGTAAGACGGTGTCGGGTCACAGGGCGGGTGCCGCGGTAGCGGCTGAATCACACGGATTTCAGTGAAATCCAATACCAAAAATATAGGGGTTTATTTGCGGAAAATGTTTCTGAATTTTTGCCGAATGGAGGGGTATTCAGAAAATATGGCTGTAAAAAGCCATTTTTCAGATGATTCCTGCTAGAACATCCTGATGCGACGACTTGCGTTGGTAGCCCGGGTCATTAACCGACAGGCGTCCCAATTCATACGACCTCAGAACTGGGCAGCATAAGTGGCCGTCACGCGCACGGTGTTCAAGCCGGCATACGGCTCTTGCTGATAAATACCCATAATCGAGATTCTCTCGCCGGAGGGAAGGAAGAAATAACTTCCCAGCGTGAGTTTGCGTCGTCGCTGCAGTGATGACGAGTTCAACGAAACGCTCGATAGGCCGCTTATGCCCGATGTGGAGATAACCGCAGCATCACTGGTGTGCAGGTTGGCGTCGACGCTGCCTGAAGCGACCAGATGAAGGACGTCACTCATGGCGACATCGATGTCCATGCCAATCAGGGCTGTCGTACTGATCGATGACAAGGCGCTGTATGACAATGGCGCCGAGACCGAGGAAGTGGTTCTCTCTTCATAGGCGTCCAGCCATTGTCGAATATGGCGAACCGCAAGATAGGGCGACAGATGAACGCCATTCCGAAATTCCATACCGTAACGCGCTGTCAGCTGACCGCCGCTGGAACGAAGCGCGGTGGTACCTGAACCTGCCTCGCTGTATCCGGTCACTGTACGGGTGATATCCACTGAATTTTTTTGATAATTTCCGGAGAGCTTTATCTCCAGACCTGCATTGCCCGGATCTTTTTTCCATTCTGCAAAAGCGCCAGCCATGGGATTGTAATGACTCACATTGATGCTGGAGCCGACCTTACTGTAAAAACTCTGATCCGCAAACAGACCCATGCGTGTGCGAGCACTGGTGCGAAACGCCATGATGATAAGTCCACCTGCATCGTAAAATTGATCAGCGTTTGTGTTGGTAGATCTCATGCCGCCCGAAATACACAAGCGTTTGCCTGAAGCAATCGGGCAATCGTATTGAAGTGCATTGCCCAGTGCCGAGCCTTTCAATGCCATGAGGTAGCTGATGTCGCTAGCCGTGGTGGTGAGCGAGGTCTGGGTGTCGCTTGTACTTAGTCCCATGATCAAATCCCAGATCGATCCTGTGCGATTGCTCAATACCCAAGGAATGCCTGAGTAAGTGCCCGTGGTTGCTACCAAGTTACTTGCACTGATACCGCTTAAAACGCTGCTATAGGTGCCGACTGACACTGTCGAGCCGGTATAGATATCGAAATTCATGGTCCCGCTGACCGTGCTTGCCTGCAGCATGCCGAAACTGCTCTTGCTATTGATGATGATGTTGTAGTTGGTAGGGAGTGTCCCCGTATAGGTTAGTGCGGAGCTGGATTGTCCTTGCAAGTTGTTGAGTGTGGTGAGTGTTCCGGAATTTATGATGCCAGCCGTATTGCCGGACAGCGTCCCTTGATTGGTAATTGTGGTGATGATGGCACCAGAGTCATTGTTGATGCCGTAGGTAGCGCCCGACATCGTGCCTGCGTTGTCGATGGTGGTGATCGTGCCGCCGTTGTATACAGCATGTGAGTCAGGAGAGGTAATTGAACCACCTGACTGGTTGGTCAATGTGGTGATGGTGTTCAGGTTCCTGATGCCTGAATTACCAACAATAGAGTTGGCTGAATCGGCCGCCCCACCCACAATCTGACCGCTGTTATCCAGGGTGATGACACTGCCGATGTTGCTGCCGCTGTTATTGACCAGAATGCCTGCTGAACCGGTGTAGCCCTGAATCACGCCCGAGTTCGTCAAAGTACCTACGGCGGCATTGAGTCGCACACCCTGCGCGCCGCTGGTGGTTCCTTGCAAAGTTCCGCTGTTGGTGAAACTGTCCTGAGCGCCATTAATTTTGACCGCCGGATTCGTTCCGCTCGATGTGACGGTAACCCCGCTGGGAACATTGGCATTGATGTACTCCGTTGCGAGGCTAAGACTTTCGCAATCTGCAGTGGGGCTGGTATTGGCGGTGCAGGTAGCAGCCTCCGTGCTCATGCTCATGCAAATTAATACAGCGGGCAGCAGCCATCCAGCCAGGCCGGAAATCCCGCGCCTGGACAGCGCCTGCAAAGCTGCCACCGTGTTGGCCATGTCCGCGTCGATTCGTTGAGCGTTGCTCCGTAAGCTGCAATAGATAAAATTTTGGCAACATTGGCGAATCCAACGACCAATAACGACTATCGGCACATGGGAACCAGACTTGAGTCAGATACCGGCCCCGGCGGGCCGGCGTGATTTCAGCGCGCGATGAAGATGTCGTACTTCACATAAGCCTCGGTGCTGGTGCGCTTGAGTTCGATCATCTTGCCGATCCCCTGCACCTTGTTCAGCCAACTGTATTTTTCTGCCGATGTCTGGAACAGTGGCGTGTTGATGAAATAGGGCACGCTCTTGTCGTTCAAGACTTCACCACGCCCCATTGCCTCTGCGGCTTCTTTGTTTAGTGAGACGACGCCGACATAGCTCATGTGAATGAATGCGCCGTCATCGGTTTCAATCGTCAGCTTGGCTTCCTGACGCAATGCACCCGAAGGCAGCGTGCGTATCCAGTCGCCGCCGGGCGCGATGACCTTGCCGTTGATGCCAGGCCCTTTGACCCAGCCTCCGGGCAGGATATTGACGATGGTGAGCGTGGGATCGATCGCTTTGCGCTCTGTGGGCAAGTAGATCGTCATCAGGTACTCAGTGCTTATCTGCGTGGATTGCGCATGAGTGGTGAGGGGCAATGCGAACAGCGACAGCAGCAGGGCCAGGGCGGTGGTGAAGATTTTCATTGTGGTGTCTCGTGGTTGATGGATAAAGCGGTCATCGGAGGTCTTCGCGCGTTATCGCAGACTCTCGCACATGAGGCAAGCGAAATGCCTATTGCGTTATTCAATTGAAAACTTCCATGCTCTTCAATCTCTTCTTGGGCACGCACCGCAGAATGATCGGCAAATGCGCGGCAAATGATCCGGCACCGCGAGCGGCATTTTGTTGGCGCTTCGCAGGCACAGTAGTACAGTGCGAATCACCGACCCTGATCGCCGGAGACATACATGCCTTCCATTTTTGATCCCGTCCAGCGTGCCGCGTTCGAGCGCGATGGTTTTGTGCTGGTGCCCTCATTGTTTAGTGCGGAAGAAATTGCGCTATTGAGTTCAGCGATCGAAACTGATCCTCAATTGAAGGCCAGCCTCTACGACCGCCATGATGCCAGCGGCAAGAGCACACGCATGGCGACATGGAATCACCCGGGTGACAGCGTCTACGGCCTGGCAGCGCGCTCGCGACGTGTGGTCGACACAATGGAAGACATGCTCGGTGGTGAGGTCTATCACTATCACTCCAAGCTCACCGCCAAGGAGCCGCTCGAGGGCGGTGCGTGGGAATGGCATCAGGACTACGGCTACTGGTATCACAATGGCTGTGTGTACCCGTTCATGGCCAGTGTGATGGTCGCGCTGGACAAGACCACGCGCGACAATGGTTGCCTGCAATTGATACGTGGCTCTCATCATGCCGGTCGCGTTGAGCATGGCATTCTGCCTGGCGAGCAGGTAGGTGCTGATCCTCGGCGAGTGGAAGAAATGCTCATGCAACTCGAGCTGGTATATGCTGAGATGGCGCCGGGTGATGGTTTGTTTTTTCATGCGAACGTGATGCATCGCTCTGATCAGAATCGTTCACCGAGTCGACGCTGGACGGTGCTGTTTTGCTATAACGCGGCGCGCAACAATCCTTACATTGAACATCATCATCCGCAGTACACCCCGCTTCACAAGGTCGATGACGACGCCATCCTGCAAGCGGGCATGCGTCACGCGCCCGAGTCTGATGACTTTTTTCGCAAAAATTTTTCTAATCCACCAGAATTAAAGAAGCGCCTCTGATTAACCCCGTATTTGTGCAGATACTGATGCAATCAATCCCCGATGACATTACCAGCCTGACTGCGCAAGCACTATCGGCTGCGATACACGCGCGCACGCTATCGTGTCGTGAGGTGATGCAGGCCTATCTGGCGCGCATTCATCGTTTGAATCCAGGCTATAACGCGCTGATTCATCTCGCTGCAGATGAAAATTTGCTCGAACAAGCGGATGCACGTGATGCACAGCTGGCGCGCGGTGAATCCATGGGCTGGCTGCACGGCATACCGCATGCGATTAAAAACACTGCACATGTGATTGGTTTCCCGAGTGACTTTGGATGCCCTCTGCTGCAAGGTGTAATGCCACAACACGACCAGATCATCGCTGAGCGTATCAAGGCGGCTGGCGCGATCATCATCGGCAAGACCAATATTCCTGAGCTGGGACTCGGCTCGCATACCTTCAACAAGATTCATGGCACGACCCGCAATGCGTGGGACACCAGCGTGAGCGCGGGCGGCAGTAGTGGCGGCGCGGCGGTAGCGCTGGCGCATCACATGCTGCCCGTGGCGGATGGTTCGGATTTCATGGGAAGCCTGCGTAATCCCGCAGGCTGGAACAATGTATTTGGCCTGCGCCCCAGTCAGGGGCTGGTGCCGCGATGGCCGCGGACTGAATTCTGGTTGCATCAGCTAGCGATCGAAGGCCCGATGGCTCGTAACGTGCGCGATCTGGCGCAACTGCTGGCCACACAGTCAGGCGCTGATCCACGTGATCCCATGTCGCTCAGCACTGGTTACGCTCTGCCCGAGCGCTGGCCGGACGTATCTTCACTCTCAGGATTGCGCATTGGCTGGCTGGGCAGTCTGAATGCTCATCTGGCGCTTGAACCCGGCGTGCTGGAGGTGTGTGAAAAAGGGCTGAGCAGGATGACAGCGGCCGGAGCGGTGGTAGAGCCTTTGTCGTCCGGCTTGGGCTTCGATCCGGAAGCTGTTTGGGAGGCTTGGCTCGTGTGGCGGCGCGCGCTCACAGCAGCCAATGTGCGTGGCCTGATCAAGCTACCGCGTGCGCGCGAACTGCTCGAGACCAAAACGCTCTGGGAATATGATCAGGCTGAGGGTTTGCTCTACAGGGAATTCGAAATGGCAAGTGAAATACGCAGTACGTTTTACAACGCGATGTTGAGTCTGTTGTCGCGATTTGATGTGTTGGCTCTGCCGGTGACCCAAGTCTGGCCTTTCCCTGTCGAGCAGACATGGCCAACACAGATTGCGGGTCGGGCTATGGATACTTACCACCGATGGATGGAGTGCACGATCTATGCAACGATGGCGGGCCTGCCGGCGATCAGTGTGCCTGCTGGCTTTGATGCATCAGGCCGTTGGCCCATGGGTTTGCAGTTGATTGGCCAGCCTAAAGGGGATGGTGCTTTATTAGAAGTAGCGGCCGCTTATGAAACGATGGTGAAGGATCTCCTGGAACGGCGGCCCCCCATGCCGGACTTGAGATTCAGTTAACTTGTCTCGTTTTATCAGCGGCTCGTCATATTAAAGGCAAGAATTTTTTGAGTATCACATTTGACGTTGCGATGAAAGGCAGTCGAAAAACTTTTCGCCAGTCGGAAAAGTAATCGTAACGGTACGCCATCTTCGTAGGAGAAGGATTTTTCCATTAGCAGAAATGGCCAGTCATCGTCATCTTCAACAGCTTTCATCGGGAAAATCGGATATCTTTCTTTCGCTATCTCCGCAATTTCTGCTACATCCTTGAGCTTTGAATTTTCAACGGATAGCGCTTTGCCGATCAAAACGATGGATTTGTCCTTGGAACGTATCTTTACACTGATTGGAAAATCAATACCACGCTCGACGCTGACTTCGTTTTTTCCGGCCGGTTTCGCATCAAATTTGAATCGATTGAATACCTGCAGCAAGCTGTCCTGCGTCACATCTTCCATGTTCAGTACCATCATCATGGTGTCGCTGAACTGCGCACGCGACTCTTCGACAATTTCGAGAATTTCAAACGATAGCCTGGAGATATGATCTTCTGATATCGCCTGCTCCTTCAGGATTTGTACCAGAATTTTATGAACCTCTTCGAACACGGTCGAGCTGACTTGAATGGCAGGCATTGAACTTTTTTGAGCGCGCAGCGGATCACGATACAGACTCTCGGGTTGCTCCATCACAAAGTGACTGAACTTGTGGACATCAGTAATCAAGGCATCCATGTGAACGTTCATGAAAAAATGTGCAATGGCGCGGTTGGCGGTCACCTGAGTGTAAAGCGCCTGCAAAATGGAATTCAATATCAGCTTTGGATTTTTATAATTTTCCAGTTGTGAAAACATGACTTCCTCCTTTCGATATTCGGGGTATCAAAATTACATGCACCTCAGCCCATTGAGCACCAGCAGCCGCGTGTGCTGCCCTCGCGCATGCAGCAGGGGCACTTGCCTCTGGCACAGGGCCGATCGCTTGTTTGGCCATCTTCCTCTTCTGGCAGGGCAGGAAATTCGTCGATACGCACGTATCCAGCGCTCTCGGAATGCGGCTCCCAGTGGTAGGGAAATTCGGAGGCGAGGTAGCGGCTCAGCTGATCGACGGTCAGGACGGTCTCGACCTGACTCAGCTCACAGTATCGCCATAGTGTGCCTTCGCTCTCCACCTCATCCCCCTGACAGGCTGCGACGACTCTCTTCCAGGCACGTTCCCTGTGAGAGGCGATGTGCCATTTGAATAAAGAGTTATGCCATTGATTCATTTGACATTCCTATGATCATTCATGAAAAACAGAAGGGTAAAGTGAATAGGAGTTACTGGATCATTCGCGGGCGCATGGCTTATATCGTCTGAAGTTGGCGGAGCTGAAGCCGAAATGCACCTGCTTGCTTATCGGCGATCAGGAGGCCGAACTCAAGGGCTTCAGAGAAAACGAGGGGTTTTGCATCCACCGGCTGACCGCGAAATGCGGCATCAAAATCTTCGGGTTTGAATTGATGCGTCTTCCATTCTTTTGAAGACACGAAATTGCTTTTGTAGATGGGTGCCCTGGTGGATGCCTCGGTGCGAATAATGAGCTGGTATTGCTTGCCATCGCCGCGAGTGGTGAGTTGCAAGCCTGAAGCGTCCTGCGGAAAATTGACCGGGCATCGTACGGAGGCGAAGCCACCGTCGTTCTCCAGAGAGACCATGCCTTCGAAGATCACGCCCTCAGGATCGATGACAAAGCGGGAATTGGAACGTCCGCCCATCACATCGTCATTCACAAAGCTCATTTGCCGGGCGAAGTCGGGATCTCTGAAGTCCATGATGGCGGCACTGTTTATGGCATAACCCTGTGTGTGAATCAAAAATGACGGCCCAAGTGCCAAATGCACGAGCCATGCTCTTCGTGTGAAATGCATTGTGATGTTCCCTGATGCCATAACGAAGCCTGTCAAGATCGCCATGTCCCAGTGCGTGGTCGTGGTATCGATCTTGTAAAACGATAAGGTGTCTACGTCGGCTTACATGCGCCAGCCATAGCCAAGGTACATCAGAGGCGTGTAACTGCGCTCTGCGATGGGGCTGTTGGCTTGTGCATTGGATAGGCGGTTTACGCTGACTCCAAAAAAGAGGGCGCCGCTGTTACCGAGGGTGTAAAGGCCGGTGAGACCCGCGGAGAAGCCCACGCCGGCCCCTACGTTGCGAGCCAGTCCGTCGGTGGTTTCCGAGGCTCTCATGCCCCAGTAGTAATCATTCATCGCGGCATTCTGCCAGGAGGCAGCTGCCAGACCATTGAGCCGAAACCCTTGTCCGGTGATCAGTGGGCGAATGAATTGCGCCTGCGCAGCCTGACCGTTGCTGCGGCCGGTCACATCAAATCCGTATTCGAGGTTCACCACACCCGCTGGTGTCGTCCAGCGCAGGCTTGGCCCGGCATCAATGCCGAATTCGCGATCGGCCATGCCGGCGGTGCGCGTATTGTCGCTGGCGTCATACCCGAACCGTGGCTCTGCATAGAGACCGATACGCAGTGATTTGTCTTCTGAGGTGTAGCCCCAGACGCCTGCTTTCAGGCCCGAGACGTAAGCGACACTGCCCCAGCTGTACTGCACGACTGGCAGGGCCATCACACGCAAATCGCTGCTGCCCGACGTTTTCGGGAAAGCGCCGATACCAAGGCCGAGGAAATTGCTACCGGAGGGTATGGGCTGCTGTGCCTGTTTCTCGGCCACGGACTGAGCCTTGGTAGCGAAAGTGGGTAACAGACCAGCTATTAGCGCGCCTAATACTGACTTTTGAAAAAGCGTCATCTTGAATCCTGAGCCTGAGTAATCTAACTAGAGGCCTCTATTATCTATGGCTTTTGCAGAAGCTTTCGTTTTCGTTTTGCGAGCACCCAGGCCGTGTTGACGCCGGTGACGATCATGATTGGCCAAAGAAAGGTACAGATCATCGCCCAGAATGCACGACTGCCGAATGAGGCGGGTTGGATAGCATCCTCAGGGCTGTGAGGTCCTTCGCTGAACCAGTGCCGGTACGAAAATGTGGCCAGGCCAAAACAGGTTCCTGCGAAGAGAAATGCGGCAATGTAAGCGTTCATGGGCACACCTGTGTGGGTTGATAAGAAACGATATGCCCACTTTTCTCGGCGTGTCAGAGCCACTGCTGGAAAATGTGGCCACCAAATCGGGCAAGCTGTGTCAGCCCCACTGTACAGTATATGGCGACAACTAAAAAGTACAGTTTTGTGATCGAGACTAGTTCCGTATTCCCGGATGCGCTCGTTCCGGCGAATACCTTGCCT
Organism: Burkholderiaceae bacterium; assembly: GCA_044237595.1. Taxonomy (GTDB): domain Bacteria; phylum Pseudomonadota; class Gammaproteobacteria; order Burkholderiales; family Burkholderiaceae_D; genus Pernthalerella. The sequence continues at coordinate 9,642 of JBIIEY010000043.1, forward strand.
TTGCGCGTTTGAGACGCGCATTGCCGATTGGTTACCGGGGAGGGGGGATTACACCGTCGCGATTGGTGTGACGGGAGAGCCTACAGCACCGGGCAGACGCAAGGGTGGGGCAGTTAACAGAAAGCGATAGCGTCCTTGTGCACGCAACCAGTTCGCCAAGGGTGTGAGATGCCAAAGCTCGCCCAGGTGAATGCCCAGCTTGAATAGGCAATGCTCATGAAGCGGCAGCGTC
>JBIIEY010000323.1:0-2837 GCA_044237595.1 Burkholderiaceae bacterium
GAACCTGGGTGATCTGACGATAGAAAACCGTCTGGATCAGCTGGAAATCTACGGCTCGCTGAGCATTACCCGCGATCAGGCCGGGCTGGCGCTGGCGCTGCAATTCAAGCAACTGATAGATGACACAGTGGCTCATCTTCAGCAGGCGCAGGATTTGCCGGCGCAGCTCAGCACCAAGCCAACCGACCAGGTCGACAATCCCTTCAAATAAGCAGGGGCATTCGCCCCATCCCGCCACACTGCCGGAGTACACAAGTCGCGCAAGACTGTCATACTGTCGCACCCCAACGAAACGCCACACAACGCATGACACCCACGCCTGCCAATTTGCGTTCCTACCCGCTGCATCGCGCTGACCTCAAGCCCGCGCCATTTCTGCCCATGTCGCGCGCAGAAATGGACAAGCTCGGCTGGGACAGTTGCGACATCATCATCATTACAGGTGATGCCTACATCGACCATCCCAGCTTTGGCATGGCGCTGATTGGCCGCGTGCTGGAATCGCAGGGCTTCCGTGTTGGCATCATCAGTCAGCCCGACTGGCATTCCGCAGACGCTTTCCGTGCGCTAGGCAAGCCCAATCTGTATTTCGGCGTCACTGCGGGCAATATGGATTCGATGATCAACCGCTACACGGCAGATCGCAAAATTCGTTCCGATGATGCCTACACCGCCGGCGGTGAACCGAACAAACGTCCCGATCGCGCTGTCACCGTGTATGCGCAGCGAGCGCGTGAGGCTTACCCGGGCACACCCATTGTGATTGGCAGTATCGAAGCCAGCCTGCGACGAATTGCGCACTATGACTACTGGTCCGATACCGTGCGCCGCTCGGTGCTGACGGATTCGAAAGCGGACATTCTGTTGTTTGGCAATGCAGAGCGTGCCTTGCTTGAACTGTCACATCGCCTCGCAGCGGGAGAATCAGTCAAAGCGATTCGCGACATGCGCGGTACGGCTTTCATGGTGTCTCGCGGCTGGAAACCTGCGGAGGACTGGCGCGAAGTCGACTCGACGCGCGTAGATACCCCTGGCAAGGTCGAACCACATCCGGATCCGTACGAAATGAAGGAAAAAGATCCCGAGACCTGTGGCACCAAGGATGGCAGTCCCGAACCTGCTGTGAAACCAATACGCCTGATGTCGCGCGAAGAGCGTCTCGCACAACAAAAAGAAATACGCGAAAAAAGTGTCGTACGTCTGCCAGCGTTTGAGGTGGTGAAAGAAGATCCGATCAGCTACGCCCACGCATCACGCGTCTTCCATCTGGAATCCAACCCGGGTAATGCGCGTGCGATGGTACAAGCGCATGCAGACCGCGATGTATGGCTGAATGCACCACCCTTGCCACTGGCAATGGATGAAATGGATTATGTTTTCGATCTGCCGTATGCGCGCGCACCACATCCGGCGTATGGCAAGGCAAAAATACCCGCCTGGGACATGATCCGCTTCTCGGTGAATATCATGCGTGGCTGTTTTGGCGGTTGCACCTTCTGCTCGATCACGGAGCATGAAGGCCGCATCATACAAAGCCGCTCCGAGCCATCGATTCTGCGCGAGATCGAACTCATACGCGACAAGACCAAAGGCTTCACAGGCACTATTTCCGATCTGGGTGGGCCGACGGCAAACATGTATCGCATGGCCTGCAAGGAAAAAAGCATCGAAGAATCCTGTCGGCGGCTTTCCTGTGTCTATCCGACCATTTGCTCGAATCTCAATACCGATCACAGCAAACTGATTCAGCTTTACCGACGCGCGCGCGATATACCCGGCGTGAAAAAAATTCTGATTGGTTCAGGCCTGCGCTACGACCTGGCGGTACGCTCACCAGAGTACGTGAAAGAACTCGCTACCCATCATGTAGGCGGGTTGCTGAAGATTGCGCCTGAGCATTCCGAAGACGGACCTTTGTCCAAGATGATGAAGCCGGGCATGGGCTCTTATTACCGCTTCAAGGAATTGTTCGACAAATATTCAAAAGAAGCCGGTAAAGAGCAGTACCTGATTCCCTACTTCATCGCTGCGCATCCGGGCACGACCGATGACGATATGCTCAACCTTGCGGTATGGCTCAAGGAAAATGATTTCCGTCTCGATCAGGTACAGACTTTCCTGCCCACACCGATGGCCATGGCCACCACCATGTATCACACGCGAAAAAATCCTTTGCGCAAAATTTCAAAAGATTCGGAAACAGTGGAAACACCACGCGTAGGAAAAATTCGAAAATTTCACAAGGCACTACTGCGCTATCACGATCCCGAAAACTGGGAGAGCATTCGCGAAGGCTTGAAGCGCATGGGACGCAGCGAACTTATCGGCAATGGGCCACAGCATCTGGTGCCGAGATCGGATGCTGGCGCGAGCCGGGTTCGTGGCATGACAAAAAATGAAACACCCTCAGTGAACCGAATCGCAAAAACATTCGGTCAGAACAAACCTCGAGCGGGTGCGGCCATTGCGCGAAAGCGGCAGCCGTAAAGCGACCGCTGTAAACCAACAGACATAAAAAAACCGACCTGAAGGCCGGTTGATTTTATTTCGTTAGTTGGTGGGAAGTGCTGGTTTCGAACCAGCGACCTATCGCGTGTGAGGCGATCGCTCTACCCCTGAGCTAACCTCCCAAACCGGCGCGCATTATCGCACAAGCGCCGGAATCGGATCAATTTTCTGCCAACTGCCGCCACAGGCAGGTCGCTTTGGCTTCTCTGTCCAGTCCCTTGAGCAGTTCTTCATGCGCAGCCAATTCATCAGGCTGGGCGGGCAGCACGATGATTTCGGCCAACGCAATGGCATCGCCCCCCCCTTCTACACCCGATCCAGTACCGTAC
>JBIIEY010000044.1:0-9856 GCA_044237595.1 Burkholderiaceae bacterium
GTGCAGCATCTCGCGCGACAACACCAGATAGCGACACCGATTGTCGATGCAGTCGGGAGCGTTTTGTTCGAATCGGAAACACCCGTAAAAGCGTTGCAGCAGTTGTTGGCTCGCGAATCACGCATCGAAAGCACCTAGAGACTTTCTCGTCAGGCCCCCGTTTTAAAAAATCCCCTTCGATTATTCCCTCTTCGGGCACCTTATTGCTGCTTGCTTGTCAAAGTCAGGTCATCAACACAAGAGCCTGCTCATGCGACATGCAAGCAATTCCTACCGATCTACTCGCCGACATGCCGGATTTACGTTGATCGAAATTATGGTCGTCGTGGTCATCATGGGCGTGCTGGCTGCTCTGCTGGTACCACGACTGATGGGCCGCACCGATGATGCGCGCATTCTCGCTGCGAAGCAGGATATCGCCACGCTGATGCAGGCGCTCAAACTCTATCGCTTGGACAACCAGCGCTATCCAACCACCGAGCAGGGCTTGCATGCATTGATTGCGCGTCCGACCAATGGTCCCCAGCCCGCTAACTGGAAAAGCGGTGGTTACATCGATAGGCTCAACAAAGACCCTTGGGGGAATCCGTATCAATATGTTTCGCCGGGTACGCGCAATGAAGTGGATATTTTTTCTTTTGGCGCCGATGGTCAGCCCGGCGGGACCGGCAATGATGCCGACATCGGGTCCTGGGCCGACTGACACGCATCAGCAGCAAGGCTTCACCCTGCTGGAGTTGTTGGTAGTCCTGGTGATTGCCGGCATTCTGTTGGGTGCTGTTGCGCTCAATGCGATGCCGAGTAACAGCCAGCTGCTTCAGGATGATGCGCAACGGATTGCCTTGCTGCTACAAGCCGCACGCGATGAAGCGATTGTGCGCAATCGCGCCATTGCTTTTGAAATTGATGAGCAACGCTACCGTTTCTTGATCCGGCAGAACGACAGCTGGCAAGTTCTGACCAATGATGCACTCCTGCGTGAACGTGCGTTTCGTCGCGCGCCCTTGGTCGTCTCGCTGACACCACCAACGTCGGACCGATTGCCGCTGCGTATCGTGTTTGGCCGCGAGCCGGTGGACAAGTCGTTTGTATTGCGACTCACCTTGGGGGTAAACAGCGCAAGCATTCAAGCCGATGGTATCGGTAATTTTCAGGTGCAATAAAAAAATTCGGAGCAATTTACGTCATGTCGAAGCAATATAAAAATCGTCAAGGACTGCAACAAGGTTTTACCTTGCTTGAAGTATTGGTGGCGCTGGTCATCATTGGTACTGCGCTGGCAGCCAGTTTGCGTGCAGTTGCCAGTCTTACTCAGAACAGCAGTGATTTGCGCGCGGCGATGATGGCGACCTGGTCAGCAGAAAATCGTCTGACGCAAATCAGACTTGCGCATGAGTGGCCACCGATCGGACGGCGAGATTTTTCTTGTGCACAGGCTGAATTGCCTTTGCGTTGTGAAGAGCAGATTTATTCGACCCCTAATCCGGCTTTTCGTCGAGTTGAGGTCGCCGTGGTGGATGAGCGTCAGGCGTCACGCCGTATCATCATGTTGTCTCAGATCGTTCCTAATGCAATCTGATGCGTTTGATTCTAGTGAGTTGCAGCGTGGACTGACGCTGGTCGAATTGCTGATCGCGATGACCATGATGGCTTTTGTGGCTGTGCTCGGCTGGCGTGGTCTCGATAGCATCATCCGTGCGCGCGTCAGCCTCAATGAGGAGCTGGCACAAACGCGCGGTCTGCAACTAGCCTTTGCGCAAATGCAAACAGATTGCATGAATGTCGTGAATCCCGCCGAGATCGACGGTCGGCAAGCGCTGGAAATTGATCAGACGCGCATCACACTTGTTCGTCGCACACAGCCAGAAGCAGAGCCGGGTGCGCTGCAGCTGGTGACCTATCGGTTACGCGATGGTTCGCTCATACGAGAAGAATCCCCACCAACGCGGGACCTCGTACGACTGAATCAATACCAGCAACTTGCACAGTCATCAGCATCATCGGGAGTTCGTCTGCAATCTGGCGTGCAGTCCTTGCAATCGCGCGTGTGGGCAGATGACGGTCGAGGCTGGCGCAGCATGGGTAGTGTGGATGGCAGTCTGCCCACATCGCGCGCTGCATTGATGAATCCTCAAGCCGGCACCACCTCGACGCAGATCATCTGGACTGGCCTGGAGGTCGCATTACGACTGCCGGGACGTGAGGCGAGCCTCACGAAGGTATTCATGTTGGGTGCGGTGTGAGATCAAGCCGCTCTGCCAAAACATCGCATCTCGTCAAATCAGTGGCTAGCTCGCATGCCGGACAGCGTGGCGTTGCAGTGATCACGGCTTTGCTATTGACAACGCTGGCCATCACTATCGTCGCCAGTCTCTTCTGGCAGCAGCAGGTGCAGGTACGTTCGATTGAAAATCAGCGCATGCAATTACAAAAACAATGGATCTTGCGCGGCGCGCTCGATTGGGCGCGACTGATATTGCGCGAAGACGGAAAGTATTCAGCGATTGATGATCTGTCCGAGCCTTGGTCTGTCCCCTTGTCGGAGACAAGACTGGATCAATACGTCGATGCCGCATCACGTGATGTGGCTCCAAGCGCAATGCTCTCGGGTTTTATACAAGACGCACAAGCGCGTTTCAACCTCACTAGACTGGCTGCCAGTGGTCAGGTGTTGCGCACCGAAGTTGCTGCCTTCGAGCGATTATTGTCAGCACTGCAGCAGAATCCTTCGCTTGCGCGTGTCGCCGCCGAGCAGATTGCTGCCAGTCAGCGGCACTCTGAGACCGGTACCGATGCCGCGCGCCCCATCAGCTTTGTGCAGGTAGACGACTTGCTGGCCGTGGCTGGTTTTACACCCGCAGTCATCACGGCAATTCGCGATGACGTTATTTTTCTGCCGCGTGCCACGCCTTTGAACGTAAATACGGCCAGCGCACCTGCCCTGGTCGCGCGATTGCCTGCCTTGTCGCTCAGCGATGCGAGTGCACTGATTGCGCGTCGACGCAATGCCGCTTTTGTTGATCTGAATGATTTCAATACGCGCATACCAGGTGTAGAAAGTGATCCGGATCAGCTGTCGGTTGCGACACGGTTTTTTCTGGTGAACGGACGAGTGAGTATGCGCGAAGCGATGATGCAGGTACAGGCGCTGATTGAACGACAAGGCGCAATAACGCGCTTGTTATGGGTGCGAGAAATCTAAGGTATGCGCAACAAAGGAAACACCATTACCTACTTGCGCTTGCCGCCGCGCACCGCGATTGAAACGACCCAAAACATCGCTGATATCGCACTGCCTTATGCGATCGCTCTCCGAGGCAAGCTATTGCAGACGGGTGTCACATCGCTCGCGCAGCCAGGTTTTGTGCTGGGTGATGCGTATACCGTGGTACTCCTGATTGCTGCCAGCGACGTCACACTGCTTCGGGTGGAGGTGCCACCCTTGCCTGCGCACCGTTTGCATTTGGTGCTGCCTGCGCTGGTGGAAGACCGCTTGATCGGTGACGCTGCAGATTGCGTGATGGTGGCAGGGAAAGAGCGGGCCGGCAAACGCGCAGTCGCCGTTGTGCAGCGTGACTGGCTGCTGGCATGGACCCGGCAGTTACGTGAATCCGGCGTGCATCGCATACGCGCCTTGCCTGTGCAATTGTGCCTACCATTGCAAGCGGATCATCTAGCCGCGGCGTTGATGGTGCATGGCGATGCCGCCGAACTCGTCATTCGTTATGGCGCAGATGAGGGCATAGGCTTGCCCATGACGGATGCCGATGAGATGACTCTGCCCGATCAGGTGCTGCAACTGCTTTCTACGATGGCAGGTGAGCGGGTTACCGATTTGTTTTTGCCACCCGGTGTTATCGGTGAATATCAATCGGCACTGACCTCTGGTCATCATTCGGTGAAGCTAGGTGCGCTGCATGAGCTGACTTGGTCGAGTTTGATCGATGCCGCCAGTGATGCCGAACCGGATCTGATGTCCGGTATCAGCAAACCCGAATCCGTCGGTATTGAGTGGCAGCGCTGGTGCTGGCCTCTTCGTCTGGCCTTGTTACTGGTTATGGTGAATATCGCCGCATTGCAGATTGAGAGCTGGCGTTTGCAGAACGAAGCCGCAGGTTTGAAGGGGGCAATGACTGAGCTCTATCGTCGCAGTTTTCCCAATGAGACAGCAGTACTTGATCCAGTGGCGCAAATGCAGCGCAAGATCGCCGCGTCACGCCAGCGTGCAGGTGAAACTGCACCGTCTGATTTTCTGGCACTGGCTGCCGCATTCGGTGATGCATGGACAAGCTTGCAAACGCAAACCGGTGCGGGTGCGCAGGCTATTACCGCAATCACGTACCGCGATCAGATGCTGGAGATACGTTTCAAGCCAGCGGTCAAACTATCCATTGAGGCTGCGCAGCCGGTGCTCGCCACGCACGCATTACAGGCTCGCGCGATGAATGTCGAGGGCGGAGTGAGTCTCTGGCAGGTACGCAGCGCACCATGAATACTGCCTTGCGTATCACAATGAGCGCGCGTCAGCGCATCGCAGCTGCCTGGCAGGGTCTGACGCTGCGCGAGCGTCGTCTGCTGATGCTGGGCAGTGCATCGTTGGTCGTGTTGATTTGCTGGTTCTGGGTGATCGATCCTGCCATCAAGACGCGCAAAAAAATGCAGCAGCAACTGCCTGAGCTGCGTGCTCAGGCCGCGCAACTGCGCGCGCTGGCACAAGAAGTAGCGGACCTGCCGCCTGCAGCGCCTGCTGTTAAGGCCTTGTCACGCGAAGAGCTTGAGCGCTCTCTGATGGACTCAGGCCTGAAGGCAGAACAAATTACCCTTACTGACGGAAAATTCATGCTGAGTTTTTCGGATGTGCCGTTTTCCACGTTGACTGACTATTTACAAAAAGCGCAGCGTGAACAGCAGCTGACGGTCACTGAAGCCACGATGAGCGCGCGCGATCGTCTTGATAGAGTGGACGCAAAGCTCTCACTGCAGCAACCCTCATGAGGGCAGTGTTCATCTGGATTGCCGCCGCATTGCTGATTGTGATCATCATGATCACGGCAACCCTGCCGGCCGCATGGCTGGCGCCTGTCGTGGAATGGCAGACGGGTGGTCGGTTTTCATTGGGAGATACCGAAGGCAGCCTGTGGCGTGGCTCGGCGTTTCTGGGTGTGGTGAGCGCAGCTGACCCATCCGCGAGGGCACGGGTACCGCTCGTGCCATTGCTTCCAGGCCGTTTTCACTGGCGATTGTCACCGATGCTGTTGCTGGGTCGTGTTGATATGCACATCGACAACCCGGAAGTACTGGCACAGTCTGCCCACCTGCAAGGCAATTGGCATCAATGGGCATTGACGCCGTCGGCATTGATGTTACCGGCGGAGCGCTTGTCAGCACTGGGTGCACCACTCAATACCCTCAAACCATCAGGCCGCATGCGGCTGTCATGGGAGACGCTTGCGCTGTCGAGCACGCCGGAAGGCATAACGATTGATGGCCCCATGCAGCTCGACATGACAGAAATTGCATCAGCCTTATCGCCGGTCAAGCCATTGGGTGCTTATCAGCTGCAAGTTGACTGGCGTGGCGCACGCGCACAACTCACACTGAAAACTTTATCCGGACCCTTGCAGCTTCAGGGCAGCGGCGTACTGGTCAATGGCCGGCTGCAGTTTTCAGGAGAGGCATGGGCACAGGAAGGACAGGAACAGAGACTGGCGATTCTGCTCAATCTGCTCGGGCAGCGACGTCGGCAAGGGAACCGTAACATCATCGCGCTCGAATTCAAATGACCACTATGACATTCTGCACTATGACACCGGGCTTGCATCGCCAGCGAGTAGGGTTGTCGTGGGCTTTTTTCATTCTCTGTATTTATCTTGTATCGTTATCTGCCAGAGCACAGGACCCGTCTACGAACAAGGCCACGCTGAATTTCGTTGGCGCTGATATCGAATCCGTGGTGCGCGCCATCGGTCATTACACGGGTAATACCTTCATCATTGATCCGCGCGTCAAAGGCACCATCAATCTTGTATCTGAAAAGCCGGTGACCAAAACGCAGGCTTTCGACATGCTGAGCTCCGTGCTGCGTCTGCAGGGTTATGCCGTGGTGCGTACATCTGACTATGTGAAAGTGCTGCCCGAGGCAGATGCGAAGCTGCAAGCCGTACCGGTACAGACGGGCAAGGTGCGAGGTGATCAAATAGCAACGCAGATTTTTCGTCTGAATCATGAATCAGCCGCAGGGTTGGTGACAATACTGCGACCCCTGATATCCGCCAATAACACCATCAGCGCTGACCCGACCAACAACACGCTGATCATTACCGACTATGCTGATAATCTGAAGCGCCTGTCGCGCATTATTGTATCGCTCGATACACCCGCCATCGGTGAGCTGGAAGTCATCCGGCTTGAACATGCGATTGCGATTGATCTGACCGTGACAGTCAATCGCATGCTGGATTCCGGTATGGTACCCGGTACGGTTGATCCGGGACGTGTCATGCTGCTCGCTGATACGCGCACCAATTCCATCATCATTCGCGCACCGACTGCCGCGCGCGCGCATCTGGCGCGCACTCTGATTTCCAAGCTTGATCAGCCGACCGCCTTGCCCGGCAATGTGCATGTGGTGTATCTGCGTAATGCCGAAGCCACGCGTCTGGCACAAGTGCTGCGCGCCGTGGTCGCGGGTGAATCGGGTGCCACTGCACCCGGCATGATGCCGGTCAGTCAGATCCAGACAACTGCACCGGCGCAACCGATGACCGGACAACAGACAGCGGGTTTGCAGGCACCGCCATCCTCCTCTGGAACGCAACAAAGCCCATTGCCCATAGGCGGTGCGGGAGGATTCATTCAGGCTGATCCTACGACTAATACGCTGATCATCACCGCCAATGAGCGCGTGTACCGAAATCTGCGCAACATCATCGATCAGCTCGATGCGCGACGTGCGCAAGTGTATGTGGAGTCACTGATTGTCGAAGTCAGTGCCGACAAGGCAGCAGAACTGGGTGTCCAATGGGCTGCACTCTCCGGTGACAGCAACAGTTCGTATCGGGTTGGTGTGCTGACGGGATTTTCTACCGAAGGCAATAATCTGGTGACGCAGGCCGCTTCGATACTCGGACCCAATAAGACCGCACTGCCACCGGGAAATGGACTGACCACGGGGTTGTTCAGACAACATAACGGAGCCCTTGGACTGGGATTACTGGCGCGCGCGCTGGAGCGTGATGTCAAAGCCAATATTCTGTCCATGCCCAATCTGATCACGCTCGATAATGAAGAGGCCCGCATCATCGTCGGCCAGAACGTGCCCTTCATCACTGGTCAGTTCACGACACCCGCCTCGGGCGGTACTGCGGGTGTAAATCCCTTTCAAACCATTGAGCGGCGTGACATCGGTCTTTCGCTGCGCGTACGACCCCAGATCTCCGAGGGTGGTACGGTAAAGATGGCGATTTATCAGGAAACCTCGAACATTCAGCAATCTACAACCTCGGGGCTGATTACCAGCAAGCGCTCAATTGATACCAACGTGCTGGTCGATGACGGACAGATCATTGTGCTGGGTGGATTAATTGAAGATACCGTTAATGACAGTGTCGAAAAAGTCCCCGGCCTTGGCAGCATACCTGTAATTGGTTATCTGTTTCGTTATCAGTCGCGCCGTCGCGGCAAAACCAATCTCATGGTGTTTCTTCGCCCCACCGTGATTCGAACTGACACACATGCCGTTGCTGTAGCCAGTGACCGTTATGACTATATTCGCGGCACACAATCCGAAATACAGCCTGAACCCAATGCCTTGCTGCGACGCATAGAGACGCCTACGCTACCTCCGCTCAAGGATGGCAAACCGGTAGGTGGCGCGATACTGCAGCGGCGCGATGAGGCGACCGCGCCGCCGCCCGTCGATTCGCCATCAAGGGCACCTTCCGAGAGTTTTCCTGTCGAACCGCCAGTGATTGATTTACGTTAAAACAAAACCAGAGAGAAAAACATGGCTGTCATGCATGACCCGCGTTTATTACCCTTCAGTTATGCGCGCGATTTCGGCTTGCTTGCCCAGGCAGCGGATGATGGGGTGGATATCTGGCTATCAGACGCCACCGCACCGTCTGCGGTGGCTGAAGTCGGGCGGCGCTTTGGCCGCGTGCGTTTGAATGCCTTATCGCGCGAGCAACTGGAAACTGCAATCGCGCGTGCTTATGCAGGATCGGGCGGTGACGCTGCACAGGTGGTTGACGAAGTGGAGTCGGATCTTGATCTTGCCCGATTGATGCAGGAAATGCCAGCCATTGAAGATTTACTTGAATCTGCCGATGATGCGCCCGTGATACGCATGATTAATGCGCTGCTGACACAAGCGCTACGTGAAGGTGCGTCGGATATTCATATCGAGCCCTTCGAGCAAATTTCGATTGTGCGATTTCGTATCGATGGACGACTGCGCGATATCGTGCGACCTAAAAAAGCGATTCACGCTGCACTGATCTCGCGTGTGAAGATCATGTCCCAACTCGATATTGCAGAAAAGCGTTTGCCACAGGACGGCCGTATCACCCTGCGCGTAGGCGGCAAGCCGGTGGATGTGCGCGTCTCCACCTTGCCCACCGGCCATGGAGAGCGCGCGGTATTGAGATTGCTGGACAAAGAGGGCGGTCGTCTGGATTTGCAACAGTTGGGCATGAGTCAGAATACGCAGGCTCAGTTCGATCATCTGATCAGTCAGCCACACGGCATCGTGCTGGTGACGGGGCCAACCGGTTCAGGCAAGACCACGACCTTGTATGCGGCACTCACGCGGCTTAATGCAGTCACCACCAACATATTGACGGTAGAAGATCCTATCGAATATGAATTGCCAGGCGTCGGACAAACGCAGGTCAATGCACGCATCGACATGAGCTTTGCAAAAGCCCTCCGTGCCATTCTTCGGCAGGATCCGGATGTCATCATGATCGGCGAGATACGCGATCTGGAAACTGCGCAGATTGCAGTACAGGCCTCATTGACCGGGCATCTGGTGCTGGCAACCCTGCATACCAATGATGCCGCAGCCGCAGTGACGCGCTTGCTCGATATGGGCATAGAACCGTTTCTGCTGTCATCCTCGCTGCTTGGCGTTGCCGCGCAAAGACTCGTGCGCAAACTGTGTTCGCATTGCCGGCAATTTGATGGTCAGCACTGGCATGACGCGGGTTGCGATAAATGTGGCAATACCGGCTATCACGGTCGCGTAGGTATTTATGAATTATTGATGACGACCGATGCCATTCGTGAGCAGATTCACAACCGCGCATCGGAGGCAGAGATTCGCAACAGTGCGCAGCGCAACGGCATGCAAAGTATGCGCGAGGATGGCGAGCGCTGGCTGCAGGATGGCACCACCACCGAAGCTGAGCTATTGCGTGTAACAAAAGAATGAGTGCGGACTGACGATGCCAGTCTATCGCTATGAGGCTATTGATCTTGCGGGCACGGTCAGCAAAGGGGTGATCAATGCCGACAATCCGCGGTCTGCACGCAGCGATTTGCGCGCACGCGGTCTGGTGCCCATGGGCATGGATGTCATCGTTGGACAGGCGGCAGTATCGGGGCATGGCTATCAGCGCTATTTCGGTGATCACTTGTCGACGGTGGAACTGGCGCTGTTCACTCGCCAGTTGGCTTCACTACTGGAAGCACGATTGCCTCTGGAGCAGGCATTTACTGCCTTGCTCGAACAGGCAGAGCGACCTTATATGCGTGATCTGATTGCCGCGATACGTGCTGAAGTTATGGGCGGTGCATCTTTGTCGGATGCGATGGCGCAGCATCCGCGAGATTTTGCTGACATCTATCGCGCACT
>JBIIEY010000045.1:0-9852 GCA_044237595.1 Burkholderiaceae bacterium
TCGCGTCCCGAACCCTGGTATCGCCACCGCTGGCCCTGGCTGTTAATGGCAGGGCCCGTGACCGTTCTGGTTGCTGGTACGATCACAATGTGGATTTCATTTTCTGGCGCAGATGCGCTGGTGGTCGATGATTATTACAAGCAGGGCAAGGCTATCAATCAGGATCTGCGTCGTGATCGGGTGGCAGAATCCATGGGCTTGTCGATGACACTGCGTTTTGATGCGGCTTCCGGAACCCTGCTGGGGCAGGTGCGCGGTATCGACAATACTGCTGTGTTGAGTTTGTCGCTGATACATCCGACCATGCCGGCAAAAGATCTGCGTCTGGTTGCCATCCCTGATGGTCAGGGTAATTTTGCAATCTCCTTGCCGCTGCTTGAGCGCGCACTTTGGCAGGTTCAACTCGAAGATGCGGCCCGCACTTGGCGTTTGCATGGCGACTGGGCATGGCCGCAGCAAAAAAATACCGACATTCAGGCTGTGCCAGACGCAGACCGGAATGCGAGAGGAGGAGAATAAATGCTGAAACTGGCGATGGCGGTACTCTGGCCTTCATTCATGGCAGCGATCATGGCCGAGGGATTTTTCTTTTCGATGTTTGATCCTATCGACCTGATGATGGTGGGTGGGCATATCGATCTGCCACCGATCGCAGCGTATACGATCGGTTTTTTCTTTTTCTGGAGTTTTGGAGCACTCGCCAGCATGCTGAGTCTTTATCTGGTGCGCACGGAGGCGCCCAGCCAGCCACCGTTCTAGCTAGCCGATCATGCATTCTTCATCACGATGAGGCTGACGATGTTGCGTACATTAGTTTGTCGTCTGTTAGATCACTCGCAGGATTCAGTGCCGGCAGCGATGGCTCTGAGTCGGATCAGGTCGATCAATTCGATTTCTCGATTCGCCACTCGAATCAGACCTTGTTTCTTCAGTCGTGACAGCAGTCGGCTGACGCTTTCAATCGTCAAGCCCAGATAATTACCGATTTCTTCGCGCGACATCCGGAGCTGGAATGTGGCGGACGAATAGCCACGGGCTGCATAGCGCGAGGACAGGTTTACGAGAAACGCAGCAAAGCGCTGCTCAGCACGCATATTGCCAAGCAAGAGCATCACATTTTGCTCGCGCGTGATTTCCTGGCTCATGATGCGGTGGAAATGGTGTAGCAGTGTCGGTATGGAACCGAATAATTCCTCCAGCCTTGCGAAGGGGATTTCGCAGACTTCGCTGTCTTCCAGTGCCATGGCATCGCAATGATGGCGCTCTGTGCTGATCGCATCCATGCCGAGCAATTCGCCTGCCATCTGAAATCCGGTAATCAACTGATCACCGTTGGGGCTCACCTGATAGGTCTTGAAATGGCCTAGACGTATTGCGTACAGGTTCGTGAACGGATCATCCATCCGGTAAAGCAAAGTGTCCTTGGGTACTTTGCGACGACGACCAATAATCTCATCGAGTTTGTGTATATCAGCCTCACCCAGCCCCATGGGCAGGCAGAGTTGGTGCATGCTGCAAGCCGAACAGCTGGCTTTCAGGGCGCTGACATTGATCGTCGTGGTCGGTGACACGATGGTCATGGGCTGGCTCATTACAGTTCTCGTTGATGGTTTGGTAATGAATTTAACCGATTTAGATGCGGATAGCCAAGAAAGCCATGATTAAACAAGACCTGAGAGACGGATAGCTATAGAAACGGGCGACTATAGAAATGAGCTCAATTCCCTGATTTTATGGACCGCCGCATTGCCAAGCGGCACTCGCTATATCAAGGGGTGTTCAGGGTTTCCCTAATATCAACCCTCTTCAGGTTATGGGTTCGTAGGGCAGTCCTACATAGTTTTCCGCTATCGTGGTTTGGCCAGCGAGCGAGCTGGTGTAGTAATCAAGTTCAGCTTCCTGAATGCGCTGGTTGAATGGGTCGTCCGAAAACTTGTGCAGTATCGACGTCATCCACCATGAGAAGCGTTCAGCCTTCCATATGCGACGCAGGCAGATTTCCGAATATTTTTGAATCAGATCCAGTCGGCCCTGACGATAACGCTGGGTCAGGATTTGATACAGCGTATAGACATCACTGGCGGCGAGGTTAAGACCTTTTGCGCCCGTCGGCGGCACTATGTGGGCTGCGTCGCCGACGAGAAACAGGCGACCGAATTGCATGGGTTCAGCCACAAAGCTGCGCAGCGGTGCGATGCTCTTTTCGATGGATGGGCCGGTGACCAGATCGCTGGCGGTTTCTGCTGGCAGTCGCGAGCGCAATTCATCCCAGAAGCGTTCATCCGACCACGCTTCCGTCGTGTCTTTCAGGTCGCATTGCACGTAATAACGCGAGAGTGACTCCGAGCGCATGCTGCACAAGGCAAAGCCACGTTCATGGTTGGCATAAATCAGCTCATCTGCCACGGGCGGCGTGCGTGAGAGTATGCCCAGCCAGCCAAACGGGTAGACGCGCTCGAACAAGCGTATGGCATCGCCTGGTACCGATTTGCGTGCGATACCGTGAAAGCCATCGCAGCCCGCGATGTACTCGCATTCAATGGTGTGAACTTGTCCGTTTTTCGTGTAGCTCACCGAGGGCTGGTCGCCATAAAAATCATGAAGTGCCACGTCATCGGCTTCGTAGATGCTGATGCTGCCAGACGCTTCGCGTGCCGCCATCAGGTCTTTGGTGACTTCGGTCTGGCCATAGACCATCACGGTTTTGCCACCGGTAAGCGTCTTGAGATCGATGCGTTCAACCCGATTCAGAAAGGACAGGGCGAAGCCTTCGTGCACCTGACCTTCGCGGTCCATGCGCTCACCGGCTTTCGCTTCCCGCAGCAGATTTTGTGTGCCTTGTTCGAGCACGCCGGCGCGTATGCGCGAGAGCACGTAATCGGGAGACTTGGCCTCAACGATGATGTTGGCTATGCCTTGTAATTCCAGCAGACGACCGAGAAGCAGACCTGACGGTCCGGCACCGATGATGGCGACCTGAGTTTTCATGAATTTGTCTCCGGCAGCGCAAATGGCGCTTACCTTCCAAGAAATCATGATCCGCCTTGCTGGATAGCAATGGAATAGACTTTCCCATGTAATACTTGTACATTCCGAGGATTTTTGGCGAATCCTTGATTTCTGATGACTGGTAAAAAATCCTCGCTCTCCACGGTGCCTGTCTACCATTTATATGGGGAGAAGGTGCCCGAGCTCGCGCCTGATCTGGTGCACTGCGAGTCCATTGCCTCGCGCAGCCGGTTGCACAATTGGGAGATTCAGCCACATCGGCACCACGGCCTGTTCCAGATGTTGTGGCTGGCTCGGGGCAAGGCCAGCGTCGAGCTCGATGGCCGTCTGGCGGATTTATCCGGCGGGCAGGTGCTGCTGCTGCCTCAGCATTGCGTGCATGGTTTCCGGTTTTCTCCGGATGCCGATGGCGAGGTCATTACGCTTGCGTATGCATTTTTTCAGCGTTTGCAACCGGATCTGGGACCCGCATTGCACGCGATGAGTACCCCCGTGGTTTGTACACTCAAATCCGATGCCGATAGAAATCATATCGAGGCAGCATTTCATGCGATGCATGAAGCGTATGCGGGTCGCGATAAGCACCGCGGTCTGCTCATTGAGGCGCAGCTGGTATCGTTGCTAATCTGGTTGTCGAGGCTTTTGCCAACACAGGGGGATGACTCGCCCTTGGCTCGAGGGCGTGAACATCTGGCTAAATTTTCGCAATTGATTGAAGCGAATTATGCGCAGCAAAACCCTTTGGATTTTTACGCAAGCAGTTTGGGCATCAGCGCTGCGCATCTGAATGCCCTTTGTCGCCAGTTGACGGGTGATTCTGCGTTGGCCCTGATTCATGCGCGCATGGGACTCGAGGCAAGGCGTTATCTGATTTATACCTCAATGCCAGTCAAGGACATCTCGGATGCGCTGGGGTTTTCAGATCCTGCCTATTTCACACGTTTTTTCAAGCGTCAGACGGGAAGTGCGCCAATAGAATTCCGTGCGCGAACCCGTCCGGCCTGAAAAATGGATCTTGGTCAGGGAAGCAAGACGGATAAATCGCTAGCGGTATTCAGCAAGAGAGGCAGAAAGCCCTGCTCGAGTTGCGATCGATCTGCGCGGCCCACCTGAGCGCCGATGCAGAGCGCAGCAACAGGCATTCCCGAGGCGCCACGTACCGGGACGGCGATGGATCGCAGACCTATTTCGAGTTCTTCTTCCACAATGGCGTAACCACGCTGTCGTACGTCATTCAATATGTCGCGTAATTGACTTTCCTCAGTGACGGTACGATCGGTAAAGGCGACCATGCGAACTGCTTCAAAATAGGCGGAGAGCTCGTCTTCCGAAAACGTGGAAAGAAGTACGCGACCCATTGAGGAGCAGTAGGCGGGTATTCGACTGCCTGCATTTAAAGCGACGGACATCACGCGAGAACTCTGTGAACGGGAAATATAAATGACTTCATGGTCCTCAAGGACGCCCAATGAGCAGGACTCATTGAGTTCACGACTGATTTCATTGAGTGCCGGTTGAGCAGAGATGGTCAGTGGTGTCGATGAGAGGTAGGAATAGCCCAACGATAGAATTTTGGGTTTCAAATAAAAGTTGTTTGCCTCCGCGTCGGCATAGCCGAGTTGTTTCAGCGTGTAGAGGCAGCGGCGCACAGCAGCGCGCGGGATACCCGTCTTGTGACTGAGTTGCGCGATCGTCATTGCGCGACGCTGGTCACTGAAGGCTTTGATGACGGCCAGGCCTCGAGCAAGCGAGGTCATGAAACTCGGATCCGTTAAAGCATCAATTTCCTCCGCAATGGTAAGTGCTCGAGTGGTTGGGGTAGACGTCAGCACATTGTCAGGCGCTGTTTCGGGCGTTCGGTCGGAATCGGTGGTGTCTGTTTTGGCTTGAAAGAAGTTCTGCATGGTCGGGGCGCTCATGAATGGAGTCGATCGAACTGAGGGTGTGCCGCTGGATGGAAACGGTTAAAGACCGCGGCGGAGGGTTACCGTAACGGAACTCCGTACTTTTTTGATAATCGTTGCTTCCAAGAGTGAGCGCACAATTTGTTGAGCGTAGGAATCGATGAATTCTGTTGCGAAACAGGCACAGGTATCGCATCGACCGACGACTGACTCCCGAGCTGCCTCGGCCTCGATCCGGGCTCATAAACTTGCAGTGGGGAAATGGCGGGGATACACTGCGAGGCTTGTTGTGTGAACAGTCCTCGTTTGCGCTGCAGGGAGAGGTGCCATGAATGCGCTGCTGCCGCCCGGGCTGGCAGGAGGGAATAACGCAGACTTGTGCTTTTCCCCGCTGCCTGCCAAGAGGCGACATTGGTGTGCCAACGCGCGCACCGGGAGACCCAGGTTTGATCGACAAAATTTCCCCGGACATGAGCTCTGCGATGGCCGGTATTTCCGATGGTGCCACGGTGATGATCAGCGGATTCGGCAGTGCTGGCATGCCCAGTGCGCTCATTGATGCCCTGATCGCTCAGGGTGCAGGCGATCTGACCATCGTCAATAACAACGCAGGAAATGGCGAGACGGGACTTGCAGCTTTACTGGCTGCCGGCCGCGTGCGCAAAATCATTTGTTCTTTTCCGCGTCAGACCGACTCGCAGGTATTTGATGGGCTTTACCGCAGCGGCAAGATCGAATTGGAATTGACACCGCAGGGTAATCTGGCTGAGCGTATTCGTGCAGCAGGTGCTGGTATCGGCGGATTTTTTACGGCAACGGGATATGGGACTCAGCTCGCCGAAGGCAAGGAGACGCGTCTCATCAATGGACGCCACTATGTGCTCGAGTCGCCAATTCATGCCGATATTGCACTGATCAAGGCCTGGAAGGCTGATCGCTGGGGCAACCTTGTCTATCGCAAGGCAGCACGCAACTTTGGTCCCATCATGGCCATGGCCGCAAAGTGTACGATCGCGCAGGTCGATCACGTCGTGCCGCTGGGTGAACTGGATCCTGAAGTCATTGTGACCCCTGGAATTTTTGTCCAGCGCGTAGTGCACGTACCGGGAGACGGTCAATGAAGCGGTTTACGCGCGATGAAATCGCACAGCATGTTGCTCGTGATATTCCCGAGGGCTGCTACGTCAATCTTGGTATAGGCTTGCCCACGCTGGTCGCCAATCATCTCGAGGCATCGAAAGATATTTTTCTGCATAGCGAGAACGGCATACTGGGTATGGGCCCTGCACCTGCACCCGGCGAAGAAGACGGCGATCTGATCAATGCAGGCAAATTGCCCGTGACATTACTCACGGGCGGTACGTATTTTCATCAGGCCGATTCATTTGCGATGATGCGCGGCGGGCATCTGGATATTTGCGTGCTCGGTGCCTTTCAGGTCTCGCGTACGGGTGATCTCGCGAACTGGCACACGGGTGCTCCCGATGCAATTCCGGCCGTCGGTGGCGCGATGGATCTGGCGACGGGCGCCAAGCGCGTATTCGTGATGATGGAGCATCAAACCAAAACGGGCGAGAGCAAAATCGTTGATCGGTGTACCTATCCTCTGACAGGGATGCGTTGCGTGTCACGCGTTTATACTGATTTGGCCGTGATTGACATTACCGATGACGGTTTGATGGTGCGTGATATGGCGCCGGGTCTCACTCTGGACGAACTGCAGCGCATTACCGGCGTGCCTTTGCGGGCCGCGTAAGCTAGCGCGCTCGGCTTTTCATTTGATTTCATTTTTCAATTCGGGATTCATTCATGAAGCATGCCTTCATTTGCGATGCAATACGCACGCCTATCGGCCGTTTTGGCGGCGCACTGAAAGATGTTCGGGCTGACGACCTCGGTGCCATACCCTTGCGTGCACTGCAAGAGCGTAATCCTACTGTTGACTGGAGCGCTGTTGATGAAGTGATTTTTGGTTGCGCCAATCAGGCCGGCGAAGACAATCGCAATGTGGCACGCATGTCATCGCTGCTGGCTGGCTTGCCTATCGATGTGCCGGGGGCGACGATCAATCGTCTTTGTGGCTCCGGTATGGATGCGTTGGGTACCGCTGCTCGGGCCATCAAGTCAGGAGATGCGCATCTGATGATCGCCGGTGGTGTTGAATCCATGACGCGTGCACCATTCGTGATGGGCAAGGCGGATACTGCGTTTTCACGCAACGCACAAATCTTTGACACCACGATCGGTTGGCGGTTTGTTAATCCGCAAATGAAGGCCCTGTATGGCGTCGATGCGATGCCAGAAACAGCAGAAAACGTCGCCACGGATTATCAAATCAGTCGCGTTGATCAGGATCTGTTTGCTGTCGCCAGTCAGAACAAGGCCGCCGCTGCCCAGGCTGCGGGTGTGCTCGCGGATGAAATTGTCCCGGTTGTCATTCCGCAGAAAAAAGCTGACCCGTTGACGGTAATGCATGACGAGCATCCGCGTGCGACCAGCATCGAGGCGCTCGCCAAACTCAAAGGCGTGGTACGTCCCGACGGTACTGTCACTGCGGGAAATGCGTCCGGCGTTAACGATGGTGCGTGTGCGTTGCTGCTGGCTGATGAAGACAGTGCCGGACGTTTCGGACTGACACCAAAGGCGCGCGTGATTGGGATGGCCACTGCCGGTGTGGCGCCGCGCGTGATGGGTATCGGTCCTGTGCCTGCAGTGCAAAAGCTGATGGCGCAAACCGGAATGACACTGGATCAGATGGATGTGATCGAACTCAATGAAGCGTTTGCTGCGCAGGGCTTGGCGGTTTTGCGTCAGCTGGGCATTGCCGACAATGACCCGCGCGTCAATCCGAACGGTGGCGCGATTGCCCTCGGTCATCCGCTTGGTATGAGCGGTGCGCGGCTGGTGACGACAGCGATGTATCAACTGCATCGTACAGGAGGACGTTACGCTCTCTGCACCATGTGCATCGGTGTGGGGCAGGGTATTGCCGTCATCATTGAGCGTGTGTAGACGCGTATAAGCGCATATCAGTGCATAAAGCAGGCGCGAAGGTACGTGCCATGCAAAAACCAAATTCAAACTCTGTCGGGAAACGTACATAAGGAATGTCGATGTCTGAATTGCTTCCCTACCGCAAAGCAGCGCCGGGCGCGCAACCTGATTACCTGTATCCGCCGTATGCATCAACAGTGAAACGCTCACCGTTACAGCCGCTGATACTGCTGCCGCAATCGCTGTCTGAAATGACGGGTCCTGTGTTTGGTCACGAGCGAGTGCAGGCGCAGGATGCGGATCTCACGCGACAGCACGCAGGTGAGCCCCTGGGCGAGCGCATTATCGTGGCGGGTCGCGTACTGGATGAAGATGGCCGTCCAGTTTCCCATACGCTGATTGAAATCTGGCAGGCCAATGCTGCGGGTCGTTATCAGCATAAAAATGATCAGCATGATGCGCCGCTGGATCCTAATTTCACCGGTGCCGGTCGCACGATGACAGATGCGCAGGGTAACTATCGCTTTCTTACCATTCGTCCCGGCGCTTATCCCTGGGGTAATCATCCCAATGCCTGGCGACCCGCGCACATTCATTTTTCACTTTTTGGTCATGCGTTTGCAACGCGGCTCGTGACGCAAATGTATTTCCCTGGTGATCCGCTGCTGGCTTTCGATCCTATTTATCAGAGCATGCCCGACGAGAAAGCACGACAGCGCATGATCGCAAATTTCAGACTGGATCTCACCGAGCCGCAATTTGCGCTGGGCTTGCAGTTTGATATTGTGCTGCGTGGTCAGCATGCCACGCCAATGGAGTGCTGACATGAGCCACAAACTCACGCCCTCACAGACGGTCGGTCCTTATCTTCACATTGGTCTTGACTGGTTGAATAGCCGCGAGCTTGCGCCGACATCGATGGAAGGCAAGCGCATCACGATTCACGGAAGACTGCTGGACGCCGATGGTCAGCCTGTGCCGGATGGCATGATCGAGTTCTGGCAAGCGAATGCGCACGGCAAGTATGCCCATCCCGCAGATACACGAGACTTGCCGCTGCAAGAAGGATTTAGCGGTTTTGGCCGTCAGCCAACGGATCAGCGCGGTGAATTCGTGTTCACCACCATCAAGCCCGGCGCGGTACCTGCGTTGGACGGGCAACTGCAGGCACCCCATATTCTGGTCAATATCTTTGCGCGCGGTTTATTGAGGCAGTTGGTGACGCGTCTGTATTTTCCGGGTGACGATCATGCATCTGATCCTGTCATGCGTCTCATACCGCAGGCGAGGCAGAAAACGCTAATTGCTGTGGCGCAGCCCGATGATTCATCCCATCTTCAATGGGACGTCATCATCGGAGGGGGTGCCAATGAAACCGTCTTCTTTGATCTTTGATCCAAGTCTGAAATCATGAATAATTCCTCACTGACTGACGGCTTGTTTTCCAGCGTAGGCATGCAGCCTGTTTTTTCCGACAGGAATACCATACAACGCATGCTGGATGTCGAGGCGGCATTGGCTCGCGCGCTCGCTCTCGAAGAGGTAATACCCCAAAGTGCTGTCGAAGCGATTGTGAATGCGTGCAAGGCCGATCTCATTGATGCTGATGCATTGGCGAAATCAGTGAGCAGCACTGGCAATCTTGCCATTCCTCTGGTTAAGCAATTGACAGCAGCGGTAGCCAGGACAGACGCAGACGCGGCGCGTTATGTGCACTGGGGGGCGACCAGTCAGGATGTGATTGACAGCGGTCGTGTGCTGCAATTGCGCGAAGCAATTGATCTGATTACGACCGATTTGGCAGAACTCGCTGATACGCTGGCATCGCTTGCGCACCAACACCGCGCAACGATCATGATGGGGCGCACCTGGATGCAACATGCGCAGCCCATCACGCTCGGCCTGAAAATTGTAGGCTGGCTGGATGCGATCATGCGTCATCAAG
>JBIIEY010000324.1:0-2818 GCA_044237595.1 Burkholderiaceae bacterium
GCCGGGCTGGTATCAACCTACATCGCGTGGGCTGGAGGGGAAGATTGCGGAGAAGCTGGCGTATCTCAAGCGGTTGGATGCAGAGGCGAATTCAAACGTAAAGAAAAAATAACGCGGTCGTGGATTCACTTTCGCATTGGTTTTGTAGCGCCTATTTTTTTGCGAATGCTGCTTGATCGCGTAATGTCCCTCAACGCGGTGCGTATGAGACTACCGTCACCTGGGTCATTTTCAATACAAGCCTCGAAGTAAGCAGCCATGTCGTGCTCGCACTTCAGTTCATGTACGGGATCCCATACAGTAAATTTTTCACCCATGTCCAATTACTGCTCGTCTAAGGCGGGCTCTGCATGCAAGCGTATACCCAAAGCCCGTGTAACCTTAAGAATGGTTGCGAAGCTGGGATTGCCCTGACCCGACAGCGCTTTGTAGAGGCTCTCTCGCCCGAGCCCGGTATCGTGCGCCAATTGAGACATACCCTTGGCGCGGGCAATATTGCCTAGCGCCTTGGCGATGAAGGCGGCGTCGTCACCGGCTTCCTCAAAGCATGCCTCCAAATACATCGCCATGTCTTCGGGCGTTTTCAGGTGTTCTGCGCTGTCCCATTTTTTCAGTGCTGACTTATTCATGTTTTGTCTTCCAGTTGTCGGGCTTCTCGAATTGCCATCTCGATGTCAGACATCTGCGTAGATTTGTCACCGCCTGCAAGCAGAATTACGACATCCAACCCACGCAGCGAGTAGTAAATGCGGTAGCCTGGTCCATGTTGTAGCCTCATTTCAAAGACCTTTTCTCTTATCGGTTTGTAATCGCCAAAGTGTCCGTCTTCAATCCTGTCGATACGTGCCTGTATTCGTCGCTTTGCATTTTGGTCGCGCAGAGCTGCAAACCAGCGGTCAAACCGATCAGTCGTGTAAACCAACAGCATAGGTAAATGTATAAAATAGGATACGGATTGTCAAGAATTGGTTGCTGCCGTTTTTGCGTTTTTGAGCAAACTTGAACGTTAGCGATTAAGTTTCCAGCGGCGCAAAGCATTTTTGAAAGTTTGTGAATTGCGAGACAGAATTGGCCGATCTCCTCGGGTGGATAAAAATCTACAGCCGCCCTTGATACAATCTCACCTTTGCCCAGCAAGCCCCAAATTCCCATGATTGACATCCAACTCCTCCGCAAGGACATCACCCACGTCGCCGAACGCTTGGCGCAGCGTAAGTTCAAGCTCGATGTGGCCGCTTTCAACGCCCTCGAAGCCGAACGCAAAGCCATACAGACCCGTACCGAGGAGCTGCAGTCGCAGCGCAATTCCCTATCCAAACAGATCGGCATCCTCAAAGGCAAAGGCGAAGACACCGCCGCCGTCATGAATCAGGTGGCTGGTCTGGGCGATGAACTCAAGGCGTCGGCAGATCAGTTGGAGCTTGTGCAGGCCAAGCTGTCTGACTTCATGCTCGCCATACCCAACCTGCCGCACGAATCCGTCCCGCAGGGTGACGATGAACAGGGCAATGTTGAATTACGCAAGGTGGGCACACCGCGTGCCTTTGATTTTGATGTCAAAGATCACGTCGATGTCGGCGCGCCATTGGGGCTGGATTTTGATACGGGCGCCAAACTCTCTGGTGCCAGATTCACCGTCATGAAAAACGGCATCGCACGTCTGCATCGTGCTATTGCCCAGTTCATGCTCGATACGCACACGGCTGAGCATGGCTACACCGAGTGCTACACGCCTTACATCGTCAACTCAGATACCTTGCGCGGCACCGGTCAGCTACCCAAATTTGAGGCAGATCTCTTCGCCGTCAAAAAAGGCGGGCAAGAAGGCGAGGGCGAAGCGCTCTATCTGATCCCCACTGCCGAAGTGTCACTGACTAATTTTTTGCGCGATGAAATCGTCGCCTCCGAGCAGCTGCCTATGCGTCTGGTAGCGCATACCCCTTGTTTCAGATCCGAAGCGGGCAGTCATGGCCGCGACACGCGTGGCCTCATTCGTCAGCATCAATTTGATAAAGTCGAGATGGTGCACATCGCGCATCCTGAAAATTCATACGCGCAGTTGGAAGAAATGCTCTCGCACGCAGAGAACATTCTCAAAAAACTCGGTTTGCCTTACCGTGTCATTACGCTCTGCACCGGCGATATGGGTTTTGGTTCGACCAAAACTTATGACATCGAAGTCTGGCTGCCTGCACAGAATACCTACCGTGAGATTTCATCCGTATCTAACTGCGAAGCTTTTCAGGCTCGGCGTATGCAAGCACGGTTTCGTAATGCTCAGGGCAAGCCCGAGTTGCTGCACACACTGAATGGCTCTGGTCTTGCCGTTGGTCGAACGCTGGTTGCTATTCTGGAGAACTGCCAGCAGGCCGATGGCAGTGTCGTTGTACCCGACGTTCTGTGGCCCTATATGGGCGGCGTTAAGGTGCTCAAACCGTAAGCCGCTTGCCAGCCCGCGTTCGCCGGGCCAGCGAGTTCTGATACAATCGCGTTCTTTCGGAAATACCCGTTTTCGACCCGGAGAGGTGGCAGAGTGGTCGAATGTACCTGACTCGAAATCAGGCGTACTGAAAGGTACCGTGGGTTCGAATCCCACCCTCTCCGCCAAAATTAATAGTACTAACTTGCTCATGGCCACATGAGCATGCAAAAAGCCCCGCATCATGCGGGGCTTTTTGCTTTGGGCTCCTGACCGACTCCATGGGCACCAACTGACCTGCTCCCAAATTTAGTCCGAAGTTGATCTAGAGTCTGCGGTTAAAAATCGTTCTGCAAATTCGTTCGGCGTCTGGTCATCCAGCGAGCTATGCGGGCGCTC
>JBIIEY010000046.1:0-9792 GCA_044237595.1 Burkholderiaceae bacterium
TGGTGGCTAGAACCGGATTGCCGATACTGATGCGTGTAAACCACATGGCGCCGGTTCCTGTCTTTGCTACCGAGCAGTGGCGGGCTCGGCCACTCGGACGCGCGTGCCAGTTTGCAGATTGCCCATGTCGGTGCGCACCACTTGCGCCCCAAAATCCAGACCTGAAACGATTTCAGTGAGATAGTCCTCGTCACTCCGACCGTCAATGCCGATCGTTACCGCCGTCTTGCTCAGTTGGCCATTGGCGATGGTGTAAACAAATGCACCCTGACTATCTTTGCGCACCGCACTTTGCGGCAAAGCCAATACGCCTTGTTTTGCGCGCAATACCAGTTGCGCCTCGGCGAACATACCGACCCGCAGCACATTTTTCGGATTGGCGACTTGCACATACACCAGCACCGAGCGCGAGCCGGTCTGGGTCGAGGGGTTGATACGAACAACCTTGCCTTCGAAAGATTCTGGCACGCCTTCGATATGCAGACTCACCGGCTGCCCGATTACAATCTGCGCAATGTCGCTGGTAGGCACCGCTGCTTCCAGTTCCATTTTTTGCAGATTGACGATATCGAGCAGCTTATTGTCCGGCGATACTTTTTCTCCCGGCTGTACATAGCGCGCCGCCACCAAGCCTGAAATCGGCGTGCGGATCACGGTGTCATTCAGCGACTTCTGCACAATATTCATGGCGCCGCGCGCCGCAGCCACGTTGGCCTCAGCTGCCGCGTACTGGCTCGCCGCATTGTCAAACGCATTTCGCGAAATGAATCCCTTTTCCACCAGCACACGATTGTTATCGCGCGTCTTGGCGGCAATCTCGAGCTGGGCGCGGGCCGCGTCCAGATTGCCGCGCGCCTGTGCAACGCGCGCTTCATATTCGGTGCCATCGGTGACCACCACGATTTGTCCCGCGCGCACAGACTCGCCCTCGCGCACCAGTACCTGACGCACATCGGCTGCCACGCGCGCTTTGACTGTGGACATATCGACCGCGCGTAGCGATCCCGATAAAGAAAGCGTTTGTCGAATCTCGACAGGATTGGCGGTCACGACTTCCTGTGGCAAAAATTCCAGCGTTGGCGGAACGGCCGCCACCGGTGCAGCCGGTTTTGCTGGGGCAGAAGGACGCTGCATCAGGCTCCAGATCACACCACCCGCGATGATTAGCATGATGAGCAGGACGAGCCAGCGAACAAGTTTTTTTGACATAGTTTTTAGTGATGATTCGACGGCGGCTCGGGCAGTGCCTCTGTGCCGTTCGCCTCAGGCGCTCTGGCCTGAAGACCATTAATTAGCAGATCAAGGTAACAATCCAGATAATCCTTGGCTGATATCGGCTCCAGCCTACAGGAGTGGAAGGAGTGTTTCCACATCATTAACATCACCAGCGGCGCAACAATCACGAGATTGGCATTGACTGTATCGACCGCCCGGAACTCGCCGCGGGCAATGCCGCGCTCCAGAATGCCCACAATCAGCGCATTACACCGGGAGATCACTTCTTCATGATAAAAGCGCGCAACGTCTGGAAAATTACCCGATTCCGCCATCATCAGCTTTGAAATCCCGGAAAGCTTGGTCTGCCCGACGCGGTCCCACCAGTTCAGGATGAAGGCGCGCAGCAAATCCCGGCTGCTGCCGGTGGATCGCTCTATATAGTCTTCCGCCTCAGCGAGCGCCGATACCAGGTTCTCCCGAACCACGGCCTTGAACAGTTCTTCCTTATTTTCGAAATACAGATAGAGCGTCCCTTTCGAGACGCCTGCGCGCGCGGCCACATCGTCGAGCCGGGCCGCCGCATAACCGCGCTCCACAAACAAATCCAGAGCAGCCGCCAACAACTCTTGCGGACGAGCATCCTTGCGGCGTTCCCAGCGGGGTTTGGTCTTGGGTTCCAGGGCGGGCATGAGCGGAAAAATTACTAACTAGCGAGTCAGCAATATAGGTGGCAGGCAATTATCAGTCAAGTTTAAACGCTGATTTGGTACACAGAAATGCATTGAGTCACGGAACCCGAGGTACCGAGGGGTTACGAAAATGGCAGCGCCGCAATTGCTAAACAGTAAATTTTTGAAAACGACGGTAATGAGCAATACGAATTGAATTCCCTGAGTTTGCAAAAGCCTGCCTACCACCTGCCCACTAGAAATTGATGAATGGAGAATTTTTCATGAGCGATCGTCTTCCCAGAAGTAACTCTCAAAGTCATCTGCCCAATTATGGTCAGGGTCAGCCTGACGATAAAAACAAGGATGTCGCCAAAAAAAAGGATGGTGCTCCTAGCCAATCAGACAAGCACACCGGTCAGGGCCATGCAGAGAAAAACCAAGCTGCGCCGCAAATGAAATCGAAGGAAGAAAAAAAAGTAAAAGCGCCTAGTGAAAGCGACTCAGATGATGGTGGCGTGGTTTACGGCGCCAACTTCGAAAATATATTGTTTGGTGAAAAACAAGGTGATGTAGTGCAGAACAATACCTTCCAAAGAATGTTTTTAAAGGCGAAACCAAGTCAAGCGGCATTGGATTTCAAAAAAGAAGAAGAAAGCTCTTCAGTAGATGGTGCCGCGCGAAGTGAGAGCAAGACGCTTAAGTCGCCTCGTCAGCAGCAATCGGAGCCCAAAGAAAAAACCGCGAACAACAAAGTACCCAGACTACCGCTGCATAATCTTGGTAATGCGCCGGCGAATCCCTCCTCCGATCGGCCTGAAATAACGGTAAGCCCTAGACAAACGCCCAAGGATAAGAAGGATTCAAATACCAGTGCGAAAGAATGGATTGCGATCACGAGCACGCACCCTACGCCTAGAGGTACTACTACCTCCACTACCACTTCCGCTACCACCCCCAATATTACTCAATCAACGCCAAGAGTGGAAAAGAACTCAATTAGTACTCCGAGAAGTTTTCTGAATTTACTGACTGGTAAGAAAAAAACCAAAAATACATCAGAAGAGAAAACTAGCGATTCAAAACCAGAGACCAAAGTTTCTGGAACAAAAGCGACTGAATCTGTAAAAAAAACAACTTACACTCCAGCAGCAATGGCCTCTGTGTTGACGAAGGGTGCGCGCGAAGCGATTGATTGTGCGCTCAGCGGCAAGACTCCAACGGGTGATCAGCTTGCAGAGTTAGTCATTTGCACTAACAGCCAAGGATACACAAAGCCAATTATTGATGGTGAAGTAAAAACGATTTTACGGGGCGCATTGGTAATTGGAGATTTCGAGGTAAAAAATAATGGTGGGACAGAAAAAATAAACATCAATATTGTTGAGTTAGTGCAAAAAGCATTAATTGAAAGTCATTTAGATACAGGAAAATTACAAAGAGTCATTAATAAAATTGTTCTAATGTATAAAGAAGTCGCACCAAATCTACCCCCAGAAATAGAACGCATACCACCTAAAGATTTGCGAAAAAATGAAATTTTCGTAAAACTTATGAAGCCATTAACTGATTTATTTCTTTATGAAATATTCGGTGAAGAAATGAAATTATCCAAATCTAGTTTCTCAAAAGAATACAGAAATTTTTTGAGCAGTATTGATGCAGGTGTTGTCCGCTGGGCTAATGCAATTGGAAATGTCAATCCTGACTTACTATTTCGATTAAGAAAATCTGCGATTGCAGCGTACTTAAATACCAGGGGAATTCAACCTACTGTGAATGCTACCTTAAAGGGTTTGCCGCTTGAAGTCTTGACATCCCCTAGGTCTGGCAATAACAATTTTGATGAGGAAAAGTTTGAATCAGAAAAGCTGGGCATATTGAATAGATATTTGGCTACAGTCATAAACCAGGAGATTGAGCTGTTTTACTTTGATATTATGGGTCACACAGAAAATCAAGGTAAAGAGCAAGAAGAAAAACTGAGGGCTTTTGGAAAAGCATATGCCATTTCGGAAAATGCAATATCTCCTCGGAAACCAGAAAAAAGATTAGAAAAAGAAAGTGAAAATCAGAAAAATAACCGATATGTAATTCGCTCTAAAGAAGTCAGTTTATTTGTGAAAACATCAGAAATCAAATCAATAGATTCCAATTTTTTTAGATATTTAAGAGAAGAATTATCGAAAGAGCCTAGACTGAATTATGTAAAATTCAAGGAGTCAAAAGCAGAATATATTTTGGGAGTTTTGGATAGGTACATTAAGAAAAATTCTGAGAAGCTAAAAAAAGAAGTTAATTTTGTACAACCTTTAAGAACAGAATTGGAGATGCTAGTTGCCCAAGAAAAAAAAGCGCGAATGGAAAAAGAAAAAGTCAATCCTGTTTCTATAGCCCAGACAACATCTCCCGTTACTCGACAAATACAGACCGAGCAAGTCATCGGCTCAACGGTGGTGTCAGCAACTCAGACACTGAATGCTGAAGACGTCGCCGAGCCTGGCTCGGATGATTTATCAGAGTCTTCAGAAAACGCAGTTCAAGAAGAGTCAGCGAAGTCGCCGTCTGATGACTCCGTAGCTGAGCCGCCTACTGCCGAAGAGGCAACTCCGAATGTACTGGGTGATTTATCGGCTGCTTTTGAAAAAATAAATCAGCAAGGACTCAGGGATTCGCCGTTCGACGATAGTGAATCTTCCAGCAGTCAGTAAGCACTGGTTAGCGACTCATTGTTCTTGTTTCAGTACCCGCCTTCTGGAGCTCCGGAAGGCGGGTTTTTTCTTTCCAGCGTCACACTTGATTTTCAGTTATCAGTCCTTCTGGTTACTGGTCAGGTGAATGTCATCTAATCCCAGTAAAATCAAGCCCTTAATTCAATAGCAGTGGGGAACATCTCGGTGAAAGCACGATGGATAGGCTTGATAGTGCTGGTGGTCCTGATCGGTGCAGGAACATGGTATTGGTTTGGCATCAAAAAACCCGATGCGCCGCAGTATCGGACCGCCACGCTGGAAAAAGGCCGGCTGATTGCCAGCGTCTCGGCGACCGGAACGTTGGTGCCGGTGGTCTCGGTGCAGGTGGGCTCCCAAGTATCCGGGCAGCTCAAGGAAGTGCTGGTGGATTTCAACAGCCAGGTTAGCAAAAATCAGCTGATTGCCCGCATTGACCCTGAAAGCTTCGAATACCGTGTCCGGCAGGCGCAGGCCGATCTGGATGCGGCTCGTGCTCAAGTAACTACCCAGCAAGCCAATATTGCCGCGCAGCGCGCCGCGGTCTCCCAAGTCGAGGTCACGCTGGCTGACGCCCGCCGTGACTTGGAGCGCAAGCAGCAGTTGTCCGACAAAAATTTCCTGTCGCCTGCCGAAGTCGACAAGGCCCGTGCCACAGTCAATTCTCTGGTGGAGCAGCAAAAATCAGCGCTCGCGCAAGTCGATGTGGCGCGTGCAAATGCCGGTAATGCGGCTGCCATGGTCAAGCAGCGTGAAGCGGTGCTGTCGCAGGCAAGGGTTGATCTGGAGCGTACCGCCATCCGTTCGCCTGTGACCGGTATCGTCATCAAGCGTAGTGTTGACAAGGGACAGACCGTCGCCGCTAGTCTGCAAGCACCCGAGCTTTTCGTCATTGCGGAAAATCTCGCCGACATGCGTGTCGATACTGCGATTGATGAATCCGAAATCGGCAAGATCAAGATCGGGCAGCGCGCGACATTTACAGTGGACGCCTTTGCTGGAAAGACTTTCGAGGGCGAGGTGCGCAAGGTGCGCAAGTCCGCGCAGGTCGTCTCTAATGTGGTGACCTATCTTGTTGATGTGTCGGCACCGAATCCCGAGCTGCAGCTATTGCCCGGCATGACGGCCAATGTGCGCATCGTCACGGATACCTTTGAAGATGTATTGAAAGTACCCAATGCGGCGATACGGTTTCGCCCGCCCCAATCGCCTGATGACAAGCCCCCCAAATCACGCCGCAGTGAGGGTGATAAATCCGGAGCTGGCAATGGGCGACCGGATCCTTCGAGCTCCACCATTTATGTCTTGAAAAACGGCGAGTTGAAGGCCATTCCCATCAAGACGGGCGCGTCCGACGGCAAA
This sequence comes from Burkholderiaceae bacterium, assembly GCA_044237595.1. GTDB lineage: Bacteria > Pseudomonadota > Gammaproteobacteria > Burkholderiales > Burkholderiaceae_D > Pernthalerella. Next base: position 5,978 of record JBIIEY010000046.1, read on the forward strand.
ATGGTGCAGGTCACCGGCGAGGGTATTGCTGAAGGCATGGAAGTGGTTACGGGTGTCAAGGGCGAGAGTGGTGGTGGCGGTGGTGGAAGCCGCAAAGGTTCGTCGATGGCCGGTGCGCCGCGCATGTTCTGAGCCAAAATGAAACCCTTGATTGAAGTTCGCGGCCTGAGCAAATCCTATGTGATGGGCTCCAATACCGTTGCTGCGCTGCGTAGTGTGTCGCTAACCATTGGCGAGGGCGAGTTCGTTGCAATCATGGGCGCATCTGGTTCCGGTAAATCGACCTTCATGAATCTGCTGGGATGCCTGGATACACCCACTGCCGGCGAGTACCGACTGGCGGGCGAAAAAGTATCGGACATGAGTGGTGATGCGCTGGCGGCGATTCGCAATCGTCGTATTGGTTTTGTGTTTCAACAGTTCAATCTGCTGCCGCGTACCAGTGCGCTCGATAATGTGCAGCTACCGCTGCTGTATGCCGCCACGCCTGCAGCTCAGCGTCGCCAGCGGGCGATGGCGCGGCTCTCGCAGGTCGGGCTGGCGACGCGTCACGATCATCATCCTTCGCAACTCTCCGGCGGTCAGCAGCAACGCGTGGCGATTGCACGCGCACTGGTCAATGACCCGGCCTTGATACTTGCTGATGAACCCACCGGCGCGCTCGATTCACGTACCAGTCTGGAAATCATGGTCTTGCTGCAGCAACTCAATTCCGCTGGCATGACGATTGTAATGGTCACGCATGAATCCGATATCGCTGCGTTTGCATCGCGCATCATTACGTTTCGCGATGGCGAGATCATCTCTGATACACCCCACACCCCAGACAATGCTGCGGTAAAGCTAGCCAAGGCTGGCGAGGTGGTGTCGTGAATCTGCTCGCGACCCTGCGCGTGGCGCTCAATGCACTGCGCGTCAATTTGCTGCGCTCAGTGCTGACCATGCTGGGCATCATCATCGGCGTGGCAGCGGTGATCACCATGCTGGCAGTCGGCTCAGGTGCCGAAGCGCGCATCAAAGATCAGATCAAAAGTCTCGGTTCGAATTTGATGATTATTACCGCTGGCGCGCGCACTGCTAATGGCGCGCGTATCGGCACCGGTATCACGCCGGATCTCACCGAAGATGATGCAGCCGCCATTGCACGTGAGGTACCGGAAGTCGAAGCAGTGGCGCCCACTTATCGCGGCAGCGCACAGGTGGTGTTTGGCAATGCAAACTGGGCCACGCAGGTGTTTGGCATCACGCCTGACTATTTCACGGTACGTAACTGGACGCTGGAATCCGGTCGCATGTTTGAACCTGCAGAAATGTCCGGTGCGGGGAAGGTGGCATTGATTGGACAGACAGTGGCGCGCGAGTTGTTTGGCGATGCCGATCCCATGGATCAGACTATACGTATCAAGAATGTGCCGGTCACGATAGTCGGTGTACTCGGTCGCAAAGGCCAGAACATGACTGGTAATGATCAGGATGATGTGATCATGGTGCCGCTGGCGACTGCGCGTAATCGTATCGTGGGTGTCGAGGCCGGCAAGCCGCGTCAGGTGGGGATGATTCAGATCAAGGTGTTCGACGGTGAGAGCATGGGCGAAACCGAAGACAAGATACGTGCGTTATTGCGCCAGCGTTTGCGTACTGCCGAAGGTCAGCCCGATCCCATCACCGTGCGCAATCTCACCGAGATGCTCGCAGCGCAAGAAGAGTCATCGAAAGTCATGTCCATGCTGCTGGCTGCTGTTGCCTCGGTTTCCTTGCTGGTGGGTGGCATTGGCATCATGAACATCATGCTGGTGTCCGTAACAGAGCGCACTCGCGAAATTGGTTTGCGCATGGCTGTTGGTGCACGTGGGGCAGACATACTCACACAGTTTCTCGTTGAGGCAGTCACACTCTCGCTGGTGGGCGGGTTGATCGGTATCGCGCTTGGTGTCGGTGGCTCGTGGATGATTGCGGAATTCGCTGGCTGGCAAACCCAGTTGTCTACTGCATCCATCGCGCTGGCGGTGAGTTTTTCAGCAGCGATCGGTATCTTTTTTGGTTTTTATCCGGCACGTAAGGCTGCACGCTTACTGCCGATTCAGGCGCTGCGCTATGAATAGGCCTGATCACGCCTGTCGCGAAGGCTGTGCCGCCTGTTGTATTGCACCTTCTATTTCTTCGCCTATTCCCGGTATGCCCAATGGCAAACCTGCCGGCGTGCGTTGTGTGCAGCTCGATGCTGCCTCCGCTTGTCTGCTGTTCGCGCATCCTGATCGACCCGCAATCTGCGCCAGCCTCAAGCCATCGATAGAAATGTGCGGCGACAATCGCGAGCAGGCTTTGAATTATTTACAGCGGCTGGAATCTCTCACCGCTGTTGGATAGGGAGTGACGCATGGCGAGCAGCTTGGGTAGTGTGGGTTCAAGTTTTCCGCGGCAAGTTCAACGCTTGCTGGTTTTGACATCGCTGATGCTACTGACCTTGCTCTCTGGATGTGCCAGCCTGCTACCGCCGCAAGAAATTGAAATACCGTTGTCTCGTTTGCAGCAATCGATACAGAAAAAATTTCCCTACACCGAGCGCTATTTCGGTCTGCTCGATGTCACTCTCAGTAATCCCGTCTTATCCACGCAGCCGGTAGCCGATCGACTGCTGATTGCCCTTGATGCACAAGTACTGCCGCCGCTGATCAAAACACCCTGGCAGGGAGAGTTGCTCGTCTCGGGTAGTTTGCGCATTGATCCGGCGCGGCGTGCAGTGTTATTGGCGGAGCCGCGTCTGGAAAATATCAAGCTCGACGCAGCAACGGGCAGCTACACAAGCCGACTCGCGCGTCTGGGTACCCAACTGGCGGAAGATCTGATCGGTGAGACGGTCTTGTATACCTTCGCTCCCGATGCCTTTGTCGTCGCCGGAAAGCGCTTCGTCCCGACCGGCATAACGACCCGCAAGGACAGCCTCGTGGTAAGCTTCGAGCCTGCCAAATAAACGTAAATCGCCCTAAGCTGCAGTGATAGCAAGTCATTCATTGCTATCATCCAGCGGTTCACGTTAACGCTGTTCCTTCTGCCTCTCTTGCCTGCCAATTGCATGGAAATTCTGCTTGCTGTAAAAATCATCATCATGGGCGTCGTCGAAGGACTGACGGAGTTTCTTCCCATCTCCTCTACCGGTCATTTGATTCTCGCAGGCAGTCTGCTCAATTTCACCGGCGAGAAAGTCAAAGTTTTTGAAATCGTCATACAAGCCGGCGCCATGCTCGCTGTTTGCTGGGAATACCGCGAGCGCATTGCGTATGTCGCGCGTAATTTTTATCGTGACAATGCCGCGCGGCGCTTCGTTATCAACCTGATTGTCGCTTTCCTGCCTGCCGTGGTGCTTGGCCTTCTGTTCGGCAAAATCATCAAGGCGCATTTGTTTAAACCTGTACCGGTCGCGCTTGCGTTCATTGTCGGTGCCATCATTATTTTGATCGTGGAGCGTCGCCAGCGCTTGCAGCCCGAGGGGCCTCGTGTTGATTCCGTCGACGACATGACCGTGCTGGATGCCTTCAAAGTCGGTTGCGCGCAATGTTTCGCGCTCATACCTGGCACCAGTCGTTCCGGTGCCAGCATTATTGGTGCGATGATTTTTGGTCTGTCGCGCAAGGCAGCCACCGAGTTTTCTTTTTTCCTCGCCATTCCCACGTTGTTCGGTGCGACCATTTATTCGCTCTACAAAGAACGCAATCTGTTGTCATGGGCCGATTTGCCCATGTTTGGTCTGGGCGCGCTGGCGGCCTTTGTTTCTGCCTTTTTATGTGTGCGCTGGTTGCTTCGCTATATCAGCACGC
>JBIIEY010000047.1:0-9760 GCA_044237595.1 Burkholderiaceae bacterium
CCGGAGCCTATCGCGCCTATGCCATCTTCAGGCTCAAGCACATCGCCATTGCCTGTGATTATCAGCGTTGATTCCCGATCTGCCACCAGCAGCATCGCTTCAAGCCGTCGCAGCATGCGATCGGTGCGCCAGTCCTTGGCCAGTTCAACCGAGGCACGCATCAGATTGCCCTGATGTGTTTCGAGTTTGGATTCGAAGCGTTCAATCAGCGTAAACGCATCGGCGGTGCCACCGGCAAAACCGGCTAGTACTTTGCCGTGAAACAGCTTGCGCACTTTGCGGGCGGAGCCTTTCATGACCACATTGCCGAGCGTGACTTGACCGTCGCCGCCCAGTGCCACTGTCTTACCGCTGCGCACCGAGAGAATGGTCGTGCCGTGAAATTGTTCCATGTCGGATCTCTAAAAAAATGAACTGCTGACGCAGGTCTTTCGGGTGTTCATCATCCAGTGAAAGCAAACGCGTGAAGCCACAAACGGCATCAGACATATCTGCGCTTCAGGTTTTGCGGGGGATGATTTTCAGTTTCCCATTCCCGCCCACGAGTTCCAGCAAGACTGAGACGAGAAAGCTGGTGTGCCGCAATTCTACCGGTTTGATGCTGGCCAGTCGGTTCAAGCCCGCGAGCAGGGGGGCTGCGGCATTGAAATCCACCCGACGCAAGCCCGCACAATCGAGCACCATGCGTTCATGGCATTGTGCCTCGGCGTCTATCTCGGCCAGCAGGGTGTCGACGGGCATGTCGATTGCGGAGGGCATCATGAATGCTTGGCTTGGCCCACCCGCCTGCGCGTCATGCAGTGGTAGCTGACTTGAGCGCGGCGACGGCGGCGAGGGTGGCGACATTTCATAGGTGATGCTGTAATCCACGCAGGCCGTCTCGTAGTCTGCCGTCGCCTGCATTAGCCAGAGCATTTCCATCAGCAGGCGCCAGCCCGCATCGTCATCGTCGCGCCGTCCCGGCTGAATCAGCTCGCGAATTTTATCTGCCAGCCTATCGGCATTCTGAAGATGAACTTCGCATCCCTTCGCTTCCCACGACGCCAGAGTGCGCAACAAGGCGCTGCAACCAGCCAGATCAACCTCGCTCACATTGACGAACTCAAGACGGAAGCGCCGATGACGACAGCCCATTTGAAACAGATGATCCAGCATGGCGCCACTGCTGCTCGAGAGTTTGCCGCGGAAGCTCAGTGCCGGCAGTGTGTCCGGCGAGGTATTGGCGGACATGGTTTCAGGACATTGCCAGGGCGGTGGTGATGTTTCGAAGCGCTCTGCATAGGCCAGCGCCTGCCGCTCGAATGCAGCCTGATTTCCTTCGGATTCGTGCAGTTCCAATAGCATTCGCCAAGCGAGTTTTTCATCGGTATTGGGTGTTGGCTGACTAATGGCAGCGGACAGTAGTGCTCGTGCGGCCACGGTCTGACCGCTGCCAAAAAGAATGGCGGCTTCTTCAATTGTTTGCCGAAGATCGCTCGCTTGTGCCGATGAAGAGGATTCGGAGCTTGGCGAGGGCAGGCTCGTGCTGAATTCGGCCGACATCTCGTACTCGATCTCATCAATTTTTTTCGAGGTATTGAGTGCCTGCATATCCGGTTGCAATGCCCGTGCCGAAACATTTCGCACGTGGCGTGTTGCATTTTTGCCGAATAAGCTGAAGATTTTCACGTTTGATCAGTTCGATGGAGAGAAGCGGAGGCAATGTGAGCCGCCAAGTCACGCAGCTTGAACCGTTGGAGGTTCGGTTCAAATACGAATCAACGTGCCCGTTGCAATTACAACGATGCGTGTCGCTTTTGTCAAACAGTGCGACAAGTGATGTAGGATTTTTTTGACGCCGTATCAGATGTCATGAGGTGTGGTTTCTGATACGGCGTATTTTTGAAACTTACTTTCGGGAATGATTTGCTGTCAAAAACGGGTGCGTAGACCGACCATGATATTTCTGCCCGGCTGCGGTATGTAGTCTTTCAGCAGTGAAGTCGACAGACGAATTTCTTCATTGAGCAGATTGCGCGCCAGCAGGAACCATGTGACATCAGTGGTGCCGTAGCGCTGCACGTAATTGATGCTGGCATCGACGCGGGTATACGCTGGCGTTGTCGTCTCTTCCGAGATGCTGCTGCTGGCAATGCGATTGTGTGCACTTGTATGCAGTACGGAGAGCGATGAGCGCCATTGCGAATCCTGGTAGCCAAAGCTTAGACCGGTGCGAGTTGCTGGTTGCAATGGCAAGTTACCCAGGTTATCCAGTGTGCCGCGCGAAGTGTCGGCGAAGACACGACCAAACCAGCCAGGGTCGTAATAGTTGTAGCTTAACTCGGCTTCGACACCGCGCAGGGTGGCATCGGCTTGGCTGAAGGTGCGACTGTACTCCATGTCGCCAAAATCCGGTTGATCTGCTATCGCGATTTCAGAAAGCGAGCCATACACAAAATTTTTCACCTTATTTTGAAAAACATTGGCTTTCCAGCGGAGTGCCTCAGTCGTTTTTTGGAGGGAGAGGTCAATATTTTTCGAGGTCTCTTTCTTCAGATTGGCGTCACCGATGTCATAGGTTTCGGTCGGGTGATGGGCGCCGCCTGAATACAGTTCTTCTGGTGTCGGCGCGCGCTGTGCGACAGATGCGGTAGCGCCGATGCCGTAGCCGGGCATGAAGGCCCACAGCACGCCAGCAGAATACGAACCCAGGTTAAATGATCGTTTGGTGTCTGTGAGTGGGCGTCGTGACACTGATTCGAGACGGCCGCCCAGGTTGATTCGCCAGTCGCCAAAATCACGCTCTTCCACAATAAAACCCGCCGTCGATTGCGATCGCGTGCGAGGGACGGTCGGGTCATCGCCGTCAAGATTCAAGGCTTGTACATTCGCATGCTCGGTTTGCAATCCGAATTTTCCGCGCCATCCGGCGATTGGCAGGTGACTTAATTCCCAGCGAGATTCAAAGGACTTGTTACTGAAACGCACATGCGGATCGGTACCCGAGTTTTCCAGTTCCGTGTGACGATAATCCGTCTGCCCCAGTTTCACGCGCAAGCCATCGAAGCCTTCAAATGGTGACTTGACGAAGCTGTCTACATCAAAGCGGGTTTGTGAGAGATCGATTTTGGACAGTTCATCGCGGCCGTGAATGCCATAGACTTTGCCTAACTGGGAGAGCGAGGCGCCGATATGCCCCCAGTCCTGTATCAGCGAGCCGCCAACGGCGATATTGTTTTCGCGATTGCGAGAAAAACCGAGCTTGCCGGTATCGTTGTTCGCAGCGCTTGCGTCGACCGCACTACTGCCTGGAATGCGATAGTCACCGGCATTCATCACATTGCCATCGACATGCAAACCAATGTTTCCGGCCGATCGATCGGCCGAAAAACTCAGGCCAGTGCCGTGATCCACGGAGCTGTAGCGCAATTCAGATTCGCCCGTTGCGCGTGGTTCAAGCGTGGTGGGTATGCGGTCATTGACGATGTTGACCAGGCCACCGATGGCGCCTGATCCGTACAACAGTGCCGCAGGCCCACGCAAGATTTCGATCTGGCGCGCACTCATTATGCCGCTGCCGACAGCATGATCATTGGAGATCGCCGATAGATCACCGGTGCTCATGCCGTTTTGCAGGATCTTCACGCGCGGTCCTTCCAGTCCGCGAATAATCGGGCGCGACGCGCCCGTGCTGAATCCCGAAGCATTCACGCCCAGCTCATTACCCAAAGTGTCGCCGAGCGAGCTGCCGAGTTTGTTGCGCAATTCATCGCCCGAGAGCACCTTGGCCGGTGCCAGAATCATCGCGTTTTCATTTGCACCAAAGGGATCGGCGGTGACGATCACGGGTGCGAGGTTTTTGGTTTGTTCCTGACTGTGCGCCGCGACCGCAATGCCTGCAATGGCACAGGCGACCGCATGCGCCAGAAAATTCTTGCGTAAGTTCATGCATTTCTCCACTGATGAATGAAGCACACACCGCCGAAGCGAGTTATCGCTGGCGGTGGTCCTGATGCGGGGTCAGGCTGTCAGTGGGGGTGCGCGGGAGGAGAAATGCGCAAAAAAAGCCGGCGCATGGCCGACGGGTGTCAGTGCCAGAGGGGCAAATGAAGGCGCGGGTGCCGCAAAGAGCGTGATGGCAGGTGAGTGCAGGCCAGCGCCCAGTGTGGCTGCATCAAAAGCGGCACAGGCGCTGGCCGCTTTTTGGTGATCGGCGATGCCGGCTTTTGCGATCTCGATGCGGGTCGCTTCATTCCGGCTGTCCGCGTGGGCAATCGCGTGCGCATACCCCAGCCACTGCGTCAGCAGCAGACTCAGCATCAGCACCATACTCATAAACGCAGCAGGGCAATGCATTTTTCGACGAGTTAGCAGGGGTAATGACATGCGTGAGGCGAATTGAATGACAAATTCACAAGAATATGATCACCGGATGCTACTACAAACCGGCAGCGATTGTCACCACGGGCATTGCTGCGCAGGCCGCGAATGCGGACAAAACTGGCTGAGTATCGGTGCTGAGAAGGGCTGCCCGGCCTGCTCTAGCCGGGCGCATCATCGCGCGGATGAATCAGTCGCCGTAAAGCTTTTGCTTTAGCTCGCGCCGCTGCTGGGCTTCGAGAGACAGGGTTGCCGTCGGGCGCGCCAATAGTCGTGGAATCCCGATGGGCTCGCCGGTTTCCTCGCACCAACCGTAGTCGCCGGAATCAATCGATACCAGCGATTGCTGAATTTTCTTGAGCAGCTTGCGCTCGCGATCACGGGTGCGAAGCTCCAGCGCGTGCTCTTCTTCAATGGTGGCGCGATCTGCCGGGTCTGGCACCAGCACGGTTTCGCGCAGATGCTCAGTGGTCTCGCCCGCGTTTTTCAGTAAATCTTTTTCGAGCTGCTGAAGGCGCGCTTTAAAAAAAGCGAGCTGCGCAGGATTCATGTAATCCTTCTCGCCCATTGCGAGAATTTGCTCTTCGGTGAGATGAGCGCCGGCTATGCCTGCGGTCTTTGAGGTTTTTGTATTGGTTGCCACGTCAGTTGCTCTCGTTGCTGCGAATCTGTGAATTTTACCCATCGTCCTTGCAGCGAAATTGTGGCTGCGCAGGGGCTTTGGGCCGTGGTTCGGGTTGTCTCCATCAAGCCTTGGAACCTGACTCCTTGGATACCTGAAGAGGTAGGTTCTAAAGCTCTACCCGGCTGAAACCGGCGGCTATTTTAATCGTATTGCCCGGCCACGGGACAAGCTTTGCATGATTTTTAAGGGATTTCGTATTGAAGACCATATCAATCCGCTAGAAACCTTACCAACTTTATACCAGACATTGCTCCAGACCCTCGATAAAAATACCTTTCGGCAAGTTTTGTCCGATAAAAACGATTTTGCTACCCCGCGTCTCGGCCTCCGCCCACTGCCCGCCCAGATCGCTGCCCATGGTCTGATGCACGCCCTGAAAGATCACCTTGCGGGAGGCGCCTTCCATCCACAGCACGCCTTTGTAGCGCAGCATGCGCGGACCGTAGACTTTAATCAGACTGCCAAGAAATTCTTCCAGCAGACCCGGATCAAACGCGCGATCGCTGCGAAACACAAATGCTGCAATATCATCAGTGTGGCTGCCACCGTGATGATGCGAATGATCATGGTCGTGGTGATCACAGTGATCATCGCAGTGATGCTCATGATCGTGATCGTGTGACTCGGCTTTCAGAAAATCTGGATCAATATCAAGACGTTCATTGAGATTGAATCCGCGAATATCCAGAATTTCCGAGATCGCCACCTTGCCAAAATCTGCGTGTAACAAGGGCGCGCGCGGATTCATGCGCTTGAGGCGTGTTTCGAGTGCCATGATTTGATCGGGCGTCACCAGATCTGTTTTTGACAGCAGCATGCGATCTGCAAAGCCCGCCTGTCGCTGTGCTTCTTCATAGGTATCGAGCTGGTGCATCGCATGGCTGGCATCGACCACCGTGATCACGCCATCAAGCAGATAGTCGGTCGCGATTTCTTCGTCCATGAAAAAAGTCTGCGCCACCGGGCCAGGGTTCGCCAAGCCCGTGGTCTCGATCACCACGCGATCGAATTGCAAGGTACCGTCTCTGCGCTTGCGTGCCAGTTCGCCCAAAGCAGTAATCAGATCGCCGCGCACGGTACAGCATACGCAGCCATTGTTCATCTCGACGATTTGTTCATTGCTGTCGCGGACGAGAATTTCATTATCGATGTTTTCTTCACCGAATTCATTTTCAATGACCGCAATTTTATAACCGTGTGGCTCATGCAGAATGCGATTGAGCAGCGTGGTTTTGCCAGAACCTAAAAAGCCGGTGAGTATCGTAGCGGGGATGAGAGACATGGTCTGCGTGTTTTTCCTGAGGTGTGAGTGTGGCCCTTCATAGGCGCCACCAATATGTAACTTTATTGCTGTTTTTTTGCGCGAGGATGGGCAGCATCATAGACCTGCGCCAATCGCTGAAAATCCAGTGAAGTGTATACCTGTGTCGATGCAATCGACGAATGCCCCAGCATTTCCTGTACTGCCCGCAGGTCGCCTGAAGATTGCAGCAAATGTGATGCAAACGAATGTCTTAGTACATGCGGATGCACATCGGCCGGTATGCCCAGCGACTGCGCCAGTGCTTTAATACGTGTCTGCACAGCGCGAGGTGTGATGCGCCGACCGCGCGCAGTGATGAACAGTGCATGGGGATCGACAGGTGTTTTTGGCTTGGCGACCGTATCGCGCACGTCCAGCCATTTGCGTAGCGCGGTGATAGCGGCAGTGCCGACGGGCACGCTGCGACGCTTGTTGCCTTTGCCGGTTACGGTGACTTCAGCGGCATCAAAGTCTACCCAGCCGGCCGACACATGTGCAGATGTTTTTACGTACTGCCTGTCCAGCGAAGTGAGTTCAGAAACGCGCAGCCCACTGGAGTACAGTAGCTCGAACATGGCCTGATTGCATAAACGATAGATCGGATCCTCTTCAGCATCGCCTTGTTCGGCTTTTGCCGATACCAGCCGCACTGCATCATCCACACCCAGCGCCTTGGGCAGGGTCTTCGAACGCTTCGGTGCTTTCACACCATCCGTTGGATTGGCGCGCAGGGTTTGGTGTTGTGCCAACCACTGATAAAAACCACGCCAGGCGGAGAGTTTGCGCGAAATTGAACTACCAGCAAGACCACGTGCATGCAGTTGAGATGCAAAACGGCGGATGTCGATCTGGGTGAGTGTCGCTAATGCGGTACTCGATTTTTCTGCTGAGAGGGTTTGCAGTTGATGGAGATCGCGACGATAACTATCCAGCGTGTGGTCAGAGAGCTTGCGCTGGGTCTGCAAATACCGCAGGTAGCCAGCGATCTGCTCCGAATCGTCCGCAGTGCTCACGGAATCAGTCAACTAGTCCTTCCAGCACCGCGCTTGCAGTTTCTCCGATGCGCGAGAGCACATCAGTGGCCATGTCGCCACTGAAGCGTTGCGCATCGGGCGAAGCCAGCACCAGTAAACCGATGCTTTGCTCACTGTCGGGTTTGCGCAAGGGAATCAGCGCCGCGGATTGCATGGCAGCGGCATTGTCTAGCCAGGCAAGGCCCGGTTTTCCGCTCGCTCTGCCGCAATAAGGTGCCTTGAGCTGATCTGCAAATGCGCGCGCATCGCCAGCATCGGTGCAATGGTCCCAAAGCCGCAGGGTCGCTTCAGGCAGATCGAAGGCGCATTTCAGTGTTTCCGCAACCGCCTCTCCCAGATCGTTGGCGTCTTGAGAACGCCACAGCTGCAAGGTCCATTGATGGAAGTTGGCGATGATGGCGTCATTGTCTTTGGCGATGCGCATCAGATTGGAAAGTTTTAATTCCAGCTGACGGATTTTTTCTCGCAGCACTTCGACCTGGCGATCCTGCAGCGATATCGTTCTTCCACCGAGTGCCGAGCTAAGCTTCAGGCTGGCCGTGAGTTCGGGGTTGTCTTCGAAAAATTCCGGATGCTCTGCGAGGTAGTCGGCGACCGCTTGAGCGTCTGTGTGTTCAGTCATGAGTTTGAAAGGTATTCAATAATGAAAACGGCACTGATGCACGATCAGATCATCGCCCAAGGTTTCGAGTACCAGCCGGTGCTCGGGGGCGATTTTGAACGACATCAGTGAAATCAATCCGAATTCTAGCCGGGTATGACCCAAGTCTGGCAGTTTCTCGCCAGCGGCCAGGCGATCAAGCAGTTTTTCCACGCGTCCGGCCATTGCAGGCTGGGACTGGCGCCAGTACGCCAGATCTTCGCGCGCATGCGGTGTTAGCCACAGATTCATTTTGTTCCGTATCGGCTCAGATGCTCGGCACGCAGCTGTTGCAGGCTCTGCTGCAGGCGCTCTTCATTGAGCGAGGTCGCCAGCAAATGTGCCATCTCCTGCAAAGCCCGCCAGCTAGCCTCGGTGATCAGCATCAGGTTTTCACCGCAATCGCGGGCGATCAGGATTTCTTCGGCTTCTGCCATGTCCAGAATGTCATCGAGTTGGGCGCGAAGCTTGCTAACGGTAAAGGCTTGCATGATGGCAGTGCGAAAAATGGCGTGATGATCTGCTCCTCGGTCGGAGCTAGTCGCTGCATTTTACCCGCGTAGTCGTGCGGAAAGTGCCTTCAGGCAAGAGAACCAAATAAAAAAGGGTACCCGAAGGTACCCAAGGTATTACAGAGGAGATTAAATTCGCAGAAGAAGATCTGCAGGCTGGCTGACAGCCTTATCCGTTGCTCGTCATCTGACAGCAATGACGAGCAACGAATCCTTTGCGGGCATCAAGCCCGAATTGATTAGAACGTATGGCGAACGCCCAGGTTGACTGCCCTGTCGCCTGAGCCGGTTTCAGAGTTGTTGCCAACTTTGTAGAGAACGCCGCCCCGCTTGTTATCAATGGTTGCCCACGCGGCATAAAGATTGGTGCGTTTTGACAGCGCGTAGGTATAACCGAGGCCGAATTGGCTGGCGTCCAGGTTTGAAGCAGAGCGACCATCTTTGTTGATGTAGGAAGCAATAAAGGTGTGGTTGCCATAGGGGACGCTAACGCCAATTAGGAAATCTCTGCTTTTTCCCTTGGCGGTGGAACCTACAGGGGTTGTGGGTGTGATTTGTAGGTCATTGTCTGAATACGCGGCAAACACCTTAGCGATTTCAAATTTGTAGTTGGCAGCCAGCATGGTGCTGGTGTCACTCAGGTTGCTCGTTGCCGCCGTTGGGTCATTAGCTTTGTGGTGTGCAAGGCGTACATTCAAGGAACCGTCGCTATACCCAATGGAGCCACCAACACTCCTGCCTGCTCTGTCTGAGCCCACTGTTGTCTCCTCGCCAAAGCCGTAAGCCAGCTCAGCCGACACGCCCGAGAAAATCGGCGACGCATATTTCACCGCGTTGTTCATGCGGATACCCGAATGCGGAATCAGATTTTGTGCATTGCCAGCAAGACCGCTGGCGAAGGGATCCGCGACACCATTCAGGGTCAGGAAGAAAGGCGTGTATTGGCGACCGAGGGTCAGGGTGCCGGCATCACTCTGCAGACCAACAAAGGCCTGGCGTGCAAATGCAATGTTTGAGGCAGTCGAAGCACTAAAACCGCCAGTATCGGCAGCGATACCAGTTTCAAGCACGAACAAGGCTTTCATATTGTTACCAAGATCCTCGGTACCTTTGAAACCGAGACGTGTACCTGATTGCGCGCCACTGGTGATCTTATCTATCGATCCTGCAGTGCCGCCGCTTTCACCAACGAAGCCCATATCCACAATCCCGTAAGTCGTTAGCGAC
>JBIIEY010000325.1:0-2808 GCA_044237595.1 Burkholderiaceae bacterium
CCCCCCTGCAGGGCGCGCACTGGCTTGCAAGCCAGTGCCGTTTCGCGTGCATGCAGCTTTCTGCATGAAACCCACGCGACACCCTTCGCCGGGAGCGAGTGGGGAATTCGGATCGCATGCGATCCGCCCACACAGCGGTCATCACATGCAAGTGATGACGATTTTGAGGCCAACTACCCTTCGCGCGTCATCCCGGCGAAAGCCGGGATCCAGTGTCGTCCGTCGTGCATCAGCTTGCTTTGAAAATAAGACTAAAAAGCCCTTCAGCCCCTCAATTTTGTAAACCCACAGTTTGCACATCAAAAAAATTGTTTTAAAAAAGGAGACATAATGTTCAACGCAATTCTGCTCAACAAAAACGAAGACGGCAGCACCAAAGCAGAAATCACCCAACTCGACGATGCCCAGCTACCCGAAGACGGTGACGTCACCGTCACCGTTGACTACTCCACCATCAACTACAAAGACGGTCTTGCGATCACCGGCAAATCACCGGTGGTACGCAAATGGCCGATGGTGCCGGGTATTGATGGTGCGGGTACCGTCATCGCTTCATCACACGCATCCTGGAAAGCCGGCGATGCTTTCATCTTGAACGGCTGGGGTGTGGGCGAGAATCACATGGGTTGTTTGTCAGGCCGCGCAAAGCTCAAAGGCGACTGGTTGATCCCCATGCCGCAAGGTATGTCCTCGCGTACCGCGATGGCAATTGGCACCGCCGGTTATACCGCGATGCTTTGCGTGATGGCACTGGCTGAGCAGGGTGTGAAACCGGATGACGGTGAAGTGCTGGTCACGGGTGCTTCTGGTGGTGTGGGAAGTTTTGCGGTCGCGATTCTCGCTGCGCGTGGATATAAGGTGGTGGCATCCACCGGCAAGCTGGCGGAGGCCGATTATCTGACTTCGCTCGGTGTGGCGGAAGTTATTGATCGTGCTGCCTTGTCAGCGGCTGGCAAGCCTTTGCAAAAAGAACGCTGGGCCGGTGTGGTGGATTCGGTGGGCTCGCATACATTGGCCAATGCAGTAGCGCAAACACGTTACGGCGGCGTTGTGACCGCTTGCGGTTTGGCGCAGGGCATGGATTTCCCCGGTTCGGTCGCGCCATTTATTTTGCGTGGCGTGAAGCTGGTTGGTGTTGATAGCGTAATGGCACCACAGGCACGTCGTATCGCTGCATGGTCGAATCTGACCAGCGAAATCAAGGACGATATGCTCGTAAAAATCACCAAAGAGATTTCGCTCGCTGAGGCGCTGGCCTGGGCTCCGAAAATTCTCGCCGGTGAAGTGCGTGGTCGACTCGTAGTGAACGTCAAGGCCTGAGATGGCACCGCGCCGTCAAGCAATTCACTACCGTATCGTGCCGGTGGATCCAGCGCTACATGTGTTTGAGGTAACGCTCACGATTGCATCACCCGCAGCCGATGGGCAGATCGTGTCGCTGCCCGCATGGATCCCCGGTAGTTACATGGTGCGGGAATTTGCACGCAATATCGTTCAGTTGCGCGCCGAGGTTGCTGGCCGCAAAGTGCGTCTCACCAAGCTCGACAAACATAGCTGGCGGGCTGCGCGTTGTGATGGCCCGCTGGTGCTGAACTACCAAGTTTATGCGTGGGATTTGTCGGTACGCGCTGCGCATCTGGATCAGACCCACGGATTTTTTAATGGCACGAGTGTGTTCCTGCAAGTGCATGGGCAGGAGAGTGTGCGACACGTTGTGGATATTCAGCCGCCTGAGGGTGAAGCCTATGCGCAATGGCGGGTAGCGACGTCGCTGCCGGAGTTCAAAGCCCGTCGTCATCGTTTCGGTACGTATGTCGCGCAGGATTACGATGAACTGATCGATCATCCAGTGGAAATGGGTGACTTTGAGCTGATTCGTTTCGAGGCCCATGGTGTGCCGCATGAAATGGCAGTCACAGGTCGTGTGCCGAATCTAGACAAGATCAGACTCGCCGCTGATCTGACAAAAATCTGCGAATCGCAAATCGCGCTCTTCGAGCCCAATACAAAAAAAGCGCCGATGGGCCGCTACGTCTTCCTCACGCTCGCGGTGGGTGATGGCTACGGCGGGCTGGAGCATCGCGCATCAACAGCACTGATTTGCGCGCGCGCGGATTTGCCAGTGCTGGGTCAGTCAGCAATGACCGACGGTTATCGTACCTTTTTGGGATTGTGCAGTCACGAGTACTTCCATACCTGGAACGTGAAACGCATCAAGCCAGCCGTGTTTGCACCCTATGATCTGCGGCAGGAAAATTACACGCCGTTGTTATGGTTGTTCGAAGGCTTTACTAGTTACTACGATGACCACACGCTGCTACGTACGGGCCTGATTGATGCGCCGACTTACTTAAGTTTGTTGGCCAAAACGATTACTGGTGTGCTGCGTGGCAGCGGTCGCTTGAAGCAAAGTGTTGCCGAATCAAGCTTTGATGCATGGACCAAGTATTATCGTCAGGATGAGAATGCACCGAATGCCATCGTCAGCTATTACACCAAGGGTTCGTTGGTTGCTCTGTTGTTCGATCTGACGATACGTCGTGACACGCGCGGCCGCAAATCACTGGATGATGTGATGCGAGTATTGTGGCGACGCTATGGACGTCAGTTTTATGCCGAAGGCGGTGGTCGTGGTGTCACCGAAGCCGAAGTCGAGGCTTTGTTTGATGAGGTCACGGGCTTGCATCTGAAGCCTCTGTTTGATCTTGCGGTTCGTGGCACCCGTGATTTACCTTTGCAGGATATGCTGGCAGCGTTTGCGGTGGAGATGTCTGACAAAGCCAAGAGCGGCAAGCCATCGCTGGATGT
>JBIIEY010000326.1:0-2802 GCA_044237595.1 Burkholderiaceae bacterium
CACGTTTCGTTACCTCGACAAGGACGAGATGGCTGCGCAAAAGAAGGTAGCCGAAGACAGCAAGAAGCGGGGAAATAAATGAAGCGCCTGCGACCCTCTTGCGACCGTCCGTATCCTTGTATCTCACTCATTTTGATAAAAACGCTCGCTCTGATCAGCATTCTTCTGACCGGTTGCAGCGAAGTGCCTGAGCATGATTTGCGTTCCTGGATGAGTGAGACAAAGCGGCAGTCTCATCCTGTGCCGGTTGAGTTGCCACCGCGTCCGGCAATCGAGGAATTTCGCTATGAAGCCTCTGGCCGATTGGATCCCTTTGATCTCACCAAAATTTCTGCATCCCTCAGCGCCGAGCTCAACGCAAATGGCTTGCAACCGGATACGCACCGTGCGCGGGAGCCGCTCGAGTCCTTTCCGCTGGATAGCCTGCGATTGGTGGGAAATATACGTCGTCAGGGACAGGTGGTTGCGCTGGTTGAAGCTGATAAAGTCATCCATCAGATACATCTGGGTAGTCATCTCGGGCCTGATATGGGCAAAGTAATAGCGATTAGCGAAGGCGCCATCGAAATTGAGGAAATGGTGCAGGACACTGGCAATACCTGGGCCAAGCGACGCGCGCGACTGGTATTGCAGGAGAAACGCTGATGAGTGTAGTGAGAGTGGAAGTAGGGCGGTGGTTCATGGGCTGCATGATGTTCGTGATCATGATCACGAACGCACGTGCGGAGCTCAATGCGATCACGGGTATCGAGACCACCCATACCGGATCAGTAGTGACACTGCGTATTCCTATGCGTCACGCACCTGCTGCACTGCCGGGCAGCTTTTCTACTGTCGCTCCGCCCAGAATCGTGCTCGATTTTCCTGACACGCTCAATGTCACTGGGCAGACTCGGCGAGTATTCGACGCGGGCGAACTGCGTCATGCGGATCTTGTGCATGCGGCCGGGCGCACGCGTATTGTGCTCAATCTCAAGCGTCCGCAGCAGTTCAGCATGCGCGTGACGGGACAGACGCTGATAGTGACTCTGGCCGACGAGAAAATCGGCCCAGACCAAGGTGCCCGTAATGCAAACCTCGTGATGGAAAAGAACGCGATTGTCGATATGGATTTTCGGCGAGGTGACAGCGATCTAGGACGCATCATTATTGATTTGGCAAAAACGCAGTCATCCATCGACGTACGCCGTCAGGGTCAGTCACTGATCGTCGATTTCATGAAAACCAGTTTGCCCGAAGTACTTCGGCGCAAACTGGATGTGACCGATTTTGGCACGCCGGTGCAATTCATCACTACCCGTGCAGACGGTGATACGGTACGCATGCTGATTGAGCCGCGTGGCCAATGGGAGCATCTAGCTTGGCAAACTGATCGCCGACTGGTGCTCGAAGTGCGATCTGTCAAACCGGAGGATGGTAAAACCACGACGAACAATCGCGGCTATCGGGGTGACAAGCTGTCGATGAATTTTCAAAATATCGAGGTCCGTGCATTGCTGCAGGTGATCGCCGACTTCACTGGGCTCAATGTGGTGGCCAGCGATAGTGTGAGCGGTAATCTCACGCTGAGGTTGAAAGATGTTCCCTGGGATCAGGCGCTCGATATTGTGATGCAGGCGCGAGGGCTTGATATGCGTCGTAACGGTAATGTGCTCTGGATCGCGCCCAAGGACGAATTATTGACCAAGGAAAGGCTGGAACTGGAGCAGCGCGCACAGATTTCAGAGCTGGAGCCCTTGATCACAGAGACTTTTCAGCTGAATTATCAAAAGGCGGATGCCTTTCGTCAGGTCTTCGGGCTCGATGGTCAGGCGGGGCGTGGCAGTATTTTGTCGCGTCGTGGCAGTGCATCAGCCGAGCCGCGCACCAATAAATTGTTTGTTACCGATACGCCCAGCCGTCTGGAGGAAGTGCGCAAGCTGATACAACTCACCGATATACCCACGCGTCAGGTCATGATCGAAGCCCGTATCGTCGAGGCAGATGACACCTTCAGCAAAAGTCTGGGCGTAAAACTCGGCTTTGCCGATCTTCGTGGTGGACGCGGTGCGGCGCCCGGTATCAATCTGCCCGGAGCAAGTCGGCTGGCGGTCACCGGAAATTATCTGGGCGTGGGCGAGCAGACCCTGCAAGCGGCCGTGACCCAACAATCCTTTATCCCAAACACGCAATTTGTTAACTTGCCCGCCGCGTCGATCAATGGCGCATCACCGGCGAGTATGGGGATCAGTCTTTTCTCGGCCAATGCCAATCGTTTTCTGAATCTTGAGCTGTCCGCACTGGAGGCCGAAGGCAAAGGAAAAATCATTTCCAGTCCACGCGTGGTAACCGCTGATCAGCAGCCGGCGCTGATCGAGCAGGGCGAAGAAATTCCTTTTCAACAGGCGACCAGCAGTGGTGCAACGTCGGTTCAGTTCAAGAAAGCGAATCTCAAACTGGAGGTCACGCCCCAGATTACGCCAGACGGCAATGTGATTCTGGTGGTGGATGTCGCCAAAGATTCTCGCGGCGTTGCCGTAGGATCCAGCTTTGCCATCAACACCAAGCATGTCAAAACCAATGTGCAGGTCGAGAATGGCGGTACGGTGGTCCTGGGCGGGATTTTCACGCAGACCGAGATTGACAGTGAGCTCAAGGTCCCGCTGTTGGGGGATATTCCGGTGTTGGGTCGTCTGTTCCGTAGTACGCGCCGCACACGGGATCAGACCGAGCTGCTGATCTTCATTACGCCCCGTATTGTCACGGATTCGCCCATCGTACGCTGAACCAGACTGGCTAGGATTGGCCCCGTCCTCAGCGGAC
>JBIIEY010000327.1:0-2798 GCA_044237595.1 Burkholderiaceae bacterium
ATATCAAACTCACCCGACTGCTGCTCGGACTTGGTCTTCGCGAATTTTCCATGCATCCGGCGCAGCTGCTGTCGGTGAAACATGAAATTCTCAACAGCGATATCGCCTTGCTCGAGCCGCATGCCAAGAGAATTCTGCGCAATTACGAGCCGGCAGCGATCGCGGAAGCCGTGGAGCGCTTGCGCGTGTTGTAGGCGCCCGAATCCATGAGGCTCGCTACTGCGTTTGACGCTGAGCTCCGACTTCGTTATCCTTGCGCTCATGCGCCGATTTGACCTTAGCTTGCGGGCGCAAGGGACTTTCCCTAATAAATACGGCTAAAGCGAGCTCGAATCGACTCTCCGAATCCAGCCCGACCAGCCAAATGCTCTCGGGCTTTTTTTATTTTCGGTTCCAGATGAAATCCATAGGCGTCGTTACTCCACAGTCCATGCACTTCAAGCAGCCGCTGCCGCTGCAAAGTGGCGCCGTGCTGTCTGACTACACGCTCGTCTATGAAACCTACGGCACGCTCAATGCCGATGCCTCCAATGCCGTGCTGGTTTGTCATGCGCTTAATGCCTCGCACCATGTTGCTGGGGTATACGAAGGTCAGCCAAAAAGCACGGGCTGGTGGGACAACATGGTTGGTCCCGGCAAGGCGTTGGATACCGATCGGTTCTTTGTCATCGGCGTCAACAATCCCGGTTCCTGTTTTGGTTCCACCGGGCCGATGCACACCAATCCAGCGACCGGAAAACCCTATGGGGCGTCCTTTCCTGTCGTGACCGTTGAAGACTGGGTGCACGCCCAGGTGCGGCTTGCCGATGCGCTCGGCATACGCCAGTTTGCCGCCGTGATGGGTGGATCGCTGGGTGGCATGCAGGCGCTGGCCTGGAGCGTGCTGTATCCCACCCGTGTCGCGCATTGTCTGGTGATTGCTTCCACCCCCAAGCTAAGCGCGCAGAACATCGCCTTCAATGATGTCGCGCGTCAGGCCATACTCACCGATCCGGATTTTTATGATGGTGATTTTTATGCGCATGGCGTCGTGCCCAAGCGCGGCCTGCGCGTGGCACGCATGATCGGCCACATTACCTATTTGTCCGACGATGACATGGCAGAAAAATTTGGTCGTGATTTGCGCGGTGATGATTACCAGTTCGGTTATGGCGTTGATTTCGAGATTGAATCCTATCTGCGCTATCAGGGCGACAAATTTTCCGAATACTTCGACGCAAATACCTATCTGCTGATTACCAAGGCGCTGGATTATTTTGATCCGGCACGCGCCTTCAACGGCGATCTTTCTGCGGCTTTGGCCAATACGCAGGCAGAATTTCTGCTGGTCTCCTTCATGACGGATTGGCGATTTGCACCTGAGCGCAGTCGCGAAATTGTGCAGGCGCTGGTCAAGAATGACCGTCGTGTCAGCTATGCCGAAATCGACGCGCCGCACGGTCATGATGCCTTTTTGCTCGACGATCCACGCTACATGGCGGTAGTGGGTTCTTATTACGACAGGATTTGGCAGGGATTGTCGGCGCAACCGCACGCGGCGCGAAGAGAGGCCGCATGATTACCCAGCGTTTCGCCGGCCTGCGGGCTGATCTTGCCTTCATCGCTCACTGGGTAGCACCTGCATCGCGTGTGCTTGATCTGGGTTGCGGTGATGGTGCCATGCTCGAATACCTGCAGGTCGATAAACACTGTAGCGGCTATGGTGTCGAAATCGATGATTCGCACATCCCGCGCTGCGTGCAACGCGGCGTCTCTGTCATTCAGCAAGATATGGAGGGCGGTCTGGCCATGTTTGCCGATAACGCTTTTGACACGGTCTTGTGCCTCTCTGCGCTGCAGATGATGAAAAACGTCGAAGGTGTGTTGCGTGATATTACGCGCGTAGGTCGCGAGGCAATTGTCTCTTTTCCCAATTTCGCACACTGGCCGCATCGCGTAGCGCTGCTCACGGGCCGTATGCCGGTCTCCGAGAGCCTGCCGCATGCATGGTACGACACGCCGAACCTGCGCTGCGCGACGATTAGTGATTTTGAGGAACTTGCTGACGAAGTCGGTCTCGAAGTACTCGAATGCGTCGCATTGCGTGACGATGGAACGCCAGTCACCTTTCTTCCGAACTGGCGCGGCAGTCTCGCAGTTTTCCGTCTTCGCAAACGATAATCCCGTCCTCTCGGACGCCCCGCTTTCCTTTAAAGACGACGCATGAATCAGGAATCTTCTGCGGCCGCACCAGCGCCTGCGCGTGGCTGGCGGCATTACTTCACTCGGCACATGCTGATTTGCGTGATGCTCGGTTTCACCTCCGGTCTGCCGCTGTTCATACTCTACAACCTGCTCTCCGCATGGCTGAAAGCCGAGCAAGTTGATCTGAAATCCATCGGACTATTCGCGCTGGTCGGCTTTCCCTACACCTGGAAATTCCTCTGGTCGCCGCTGATGGATCGCTTCCGTTTTCCTATGCTGGGCCGGCGGCGCGGCTGGATGTTTTTTACGCAGCTTGCCTTGCTGGCCACCATAGGCAGCATGGGCTTTTATTCGCCGGCGACTGATTTGACGATGATTGTTTTTCTTGCGGGCCTGGTCGCTTTTCTGTCGGCCAGTCAGGACATCGTCATTGATGCCTATCGTCGCGAGATGCTGTCCGATCGCGAGCAGGGATCCGGCACCGCATTGTTTGTCAATGCGTACAAGATGTCTACCCTGATACCCGGCTCGCTGTCGTTGATTCTGTCGGATTTCCTCAGCTGGCAAGTGGTGTTTTCAATCACCGCGCTGTTCATGCTGCCCGGCGTGTTCAC
>JBIIEY010000048.1:0-9722 GCA_044237595.1 Burkholderiaceae bacterium
GTGGATGTGGACGGCTTGCTGGCCGCGCGTTTTGATGCGCGCCCAGGCACGACGTATCTATTGCGACCGGATCAGCATGTGACTGCGCGCTGGCGCGAGTTTGATATCGCCCGCGTGAAGGCAGCATGGCGTCGCGCGACCGGTCAGGAGCTACCGCATTGAGCAAATTGAACACGTTGATCACCGCGCCCAATATGGCCAATCCGGATGATTTCTATGAAGCGCTGATCGATATGCACCGCGATCTCGATGAAACGCAGAGCCAGGCCGTTAATGCGCGATTGATCCTGCTGCTGGCCAATCACATCGGCGATATGCAGGTCTTACGCGAAGCGATGACGCATGCACGCAACGAACCATAGGCGCCATTTCGATCAGGAGAGCGCATGAGCGGAACTTACCAGTCGGGTTTTGGCAATGAATTTGCAACCGAGGCCATACCCGGTGTGCTGCCTGCCGGTCAGAATTCACCCCAGAAGGTGGCGCATGGTCTGTATGCAGAACAGCTCTCGGGTACTGCATTCACCGCGCCACGTTCGGACAATCAGCGCAGCTGGTTGTATCGGATACGTCCTTCGGCTATGCATCAGCCGTTTGCGAAAGTATTTCATCCGATGCTGCAATCCGGACCTTTTACCGAGGTCGCGGCATCACCGAATCAATTGCGCTGGAATCCCTTTCCCATACCAGCGACGCCTGCAGATTTTATCGAGGGACTGATTACGATCGCTGGTAATGGCAGTGCGGACAGTCAGGTCGGCGTCGCTATCCATGTGTATGCAGCGAATCGTTCGATGCAGGACCGCTTCTTTTACAACGCCGATGGTGAGATGCTGATCGTGCCGCAGCAGGGTGGTTTGTCATTGCGTACGGAATTCGGCGTACTGGACATCGCACCCGGAGAGATCGCGGTGATGCCTCGAGGTGTACGCTTTGCCGTGGATTTGCAAGGGGACAGTGCGCGGGGTTATGTCTGCGAAAACTACGGTCAGCTCTTGCGTCTGCCTGATCTGGGCCCGATTGGTGCGAACGGTTTGGCTAATCCGCGTGACTTTCTTGTGCCGTCTGCTGCTTTTGAGGACCGCGAAGGTCAGTTTGAGCTACTGGCCAAATTTGCCGGCAAACTCTGGGCGGCTGCGATCGATCATTCACCGCTGGATGTCGTTGCATGGCATGGCAACTACACACCCTACAAATACAATCTGGCTTCGTTCAATGCAATGAATTCGGTCAGCTTTGATCACGCCGACCCGTCCATCTTCACGGTGCTGACATCGCCATCGGGAATTCCCGGCACAGCGAATATGGATTTCGTGATCTTTCCGCCGCGCTGGATGGTGGCCGAACACACTTTCCGCCCCCCCTGGTTCCATCGCAATGTGATGAGTGAATACATGGGGCTTGTGTATGGCGAATACGATGCCAAGGCCGAAGGCTTTCTTCCTGGGGGAGGCAGTCTGCACAATTGCATGAGTGGTCACGGACCGGATGCGACGACCTTCGAGGCAGCGAGCAGTGCGGTGCTACAGCCACAGAAGCTCGACAAGACCATGGCCTTCATGTTCGAGACACGTCTGCTGATTCATCCAACGCGGTTTGCGATGGAATCGCCACAGCTGCAAAAAGATTATCTGCAGTGCTGGCATGGACTCAAAAAACACTTTACTGCCTAGGTACGCGCATGCATCCGAATGACCCTGCACTGAAATCCTTCCTTGATGTCGCCGAACAAAGCGACTTTCCGATTCAGAATCTGCCTTTTGGTATTTTCAACACAGCTTCCCAACTGCAGGCGCGCGCAGGTGTCGCTATTGGTGATTGGGTGCTTGATTTATCGGTGTTGGAGTCGAGAGGGCTGCTCAAGCCGGCAGCGCATGCCGTGTTTGGTGATGCCACGCTGAATACGTTTATTGGGCTTGGTAGACAGACGTGGCGTGAGACACGCGAGGCAATCAGCCAGCTGCTTCGTCATGACAATCCCGTCTTGCGTGACGACGCGGTGCTGCGCTCGCAAGCGCTGGTGTTGCAGTCAGAGGTTCGTATGCATCTTCCGATCAAGGTAGGTGGTTATACGGATTTTTATTCATCCAAAGAGCACGCGACCAATGTGGGCAGTATGTTTCGCGATCCCGCGAATGCCTTGCTGCCGAACTGGCTGCATCTGCCGGTGGGCTACAACGGGCGCGCGAGTTCCGTGATTGTCAGTGGTGTCGATGTACATCGACCCATGGGTCAGGTCAAACCGCCTTCGGCTGAGCACCCACTGTTTGCGGTTTGCGCTAAATTGGATTTCGAGCTGGAGACAGCATTTATCGTCGGTGCCGATACCGTATTGGGCGAGGCCGTGACGGTGAGTGAAGCCGAGTCGATAATGTTCGGCATGGTGCTGCTCAATGATTGGAGTGCGCGCGACATACAGCAATGGGAATACGTACCGCTGGGCCCATTCAATGCAAAAACATTTGCGACTTCCATCTCGCCCTGGGTTGTAACTATGGAGGCGCTTGAGCCTTTTCGCGTGCAAGGTCCGGAGCAAGAGCCTGAGCCTTTGCCTTATCTGCGGCAGAGTGGCGCGCACAGTTTCGATATTTCGCTAGCGGTTGATCTGCAACCCGAGAACACCAAGAAGCCAACCACCATCTGCAAAACAAACTATCGCGCGATGTATTGGAGCATGGCGCAACAGCTCGCCCATCACACTGTCTCCGGCTGTAATGTGGGTGTTGGTGATCTGATGGCCTCGGGCACCATCAGCGGTTCCACGCCGGACTCTTACGGCAGTTTGCTGGAGCTGAGCTGGAATGGTCAGAGACCGATCATGCTGGACGATGGCACCACGCAGCGCAGTTTCCTTGAGAACGGTGACCGGGTGACGATGCGCGGGTGGTGTCAGGGAGCCGGGTATCGGATTGGCTTTGGCGAGGTCAGTGCACGCGTCTTGCCAGCCTTGTCCGGCAGCCGATGAGTCGCCCTAAACACCCAGTGATAGCCATCGCGGTTATGATGGCGCACTTCAATTGAACAGAGACGGGTAAAGCCCGCGCAAGGGAGTCTACATGCAGGAGCCTGGC
The DNA here is from genome assembly GCA_044237595.1 of Burkholderiaceae bacterium. GTDB lineage: Bacteria > Pseudomonadota > Gammaproteobacteria > Burkholderiales > Burkholderiaceae_D > Pernthalerella. The sequence continues at coordinate 3,072 of JBIIEY010000048.1, forward strand.
GTACTTGATGACGCGGGTGTGCCATACGCGCAGTCGCTTGGACCTTGGGGGCGGCGGCTCCATGCGTTCACGCGCTGGTTTGCGATCGCGGGCGGTATCGGTTTCATCGCGCTGGTGATCATGTCACTGGTGTCAATCATCGGCCGAAAAATTGCAGCTACACCGGTGCCCGGTGATATCGAAATCATGCAGATGGGGACAGCCATTGCCTCGGCGGCAATGCTGGCTTTTTGCGAAATGGAACGTCAGCATTTGCGCGTGGATTTTTTTACTGCAAAACTCTCGGCCAGAATTCGGCACGTGCTGGATGCAATCTCGCATCTGATACTTGCTATTGTTGCGCTGGTCATTGCGTGGCGTACGGGCTTGTCAGCGATGTCGCTCAATGAGGCAGGCGAGACCTCGGTGATCCTTGGTTGGCCGGTTTGGGCAGTGGTGGCCGGGCTGGTTCCGAGTTTCCTGCTGCTTGCAATCGCTGGCCTGTACAACATGATGCACAGTTTGTCTGGCACTGCCGTGGAGAATGCGGCATGACCGGGATGAGCATAGGCATGATCATGTTTGGCGCGCTGATGATTCTGTTGGTGCTGCGTCTGCATATCGGCATCGCGATGTTCGTGATTGGCGCGGCAGGGTTTGTGGTCATGTTTGACTTTTCCTGGCCGCCTTTGCTTAACACGCTGAAGAACCTCGCTTACGCGCGCTTCTCCAATTACGATCTGGCCGTTATTCCAGTCTTCATGCTGATGGGGCAGTTCGCAACCAACGGTGGTTTATCGCGGGCCCTTTTCCGATGTGTGAACAATTTTGTCGGTCACATGCGCGGTGGGGTAGCCATGGCCTCCATCGGTGCTTGCGCATCGTTTGGTGCGATTTGCGGCTCATCCCTGGCAACGGCCGCGACCATGGGACAGGTAGCGCTGCCGGAACTACGTCGTTATAACTACTCGGGTGCACTGGCCACCGGTGCATTGGCCGCAGGCGGCACGCTGGGCATCATGATTCCTCCTTCGGTGCCGTTGGTGATTTACGCAGTGCTCACGCAAGAATCCATCGGCAAGCTGTTCATGGCAGCCATCATTCCCGGCATCATCGCGGTCGTTGGCTACATGCTGGTGATACGCATTGTGGTGACCCTTGACCCAGCAGCAGGTCCTGCCGGAGAGCGCGTGCCGCTGCCGACCGCGCTGCGTTCCCTGCTTGGAGTTTTTCCTATTCTGCTCGTATTTGTTGTTGTGATTGTCGGCATCTACGGTGGTTGGGCGAACCCCACCGAAGCAGCATCGATAGGTGCCGCGGCCTGCGGCATTCTGGCGGTACTTACAGGGGGTATGCGTATCCAAGGCTTGATCAAAAGTCTGATCGGAACAGCGCAGGCAACCGCGATGATTTTTCTGGTGCTGCTGGGCGCAGATTTGCTCAATGCCGGACTGGCACTCACGCAAATGCCGGCAGAGTTGGCTGCTTGGGTGCAGGGCAGTGGATTGCCGCCGTTATCAGTAATTTTTGCGATCCTGCTGATTTATATTTTTCTTGGTTGCGTGATGGATTCGCTGGCCATGATTTTGCTGACCATTCCCATTTTTTATCCGATCGTGATGGGCCTGGATTTTTGGGGTATGAGTGGACCCGACAAGTCCTTGTGGTTCGGTATACTCGCGCTCATGGTGGTTGAGATCGGTCTCGTCCATCCGCCGGTCGGGATGAATATCTACATCATCAACCGACTGGCCAAAGATGTGCCTGTGATGGAAACGTTCAAGGGCGTGCTGCCCTTCTTGGCCTCGGATCTGGTACGTATTGTTTTGCTTGTATTTTTCCCGGCGATTTCGCTGTATCTGGTCCATACCTTTGGCACCTGATTGGTGCCGCCATTTGAGAGGATGATGGTAATGACGAAGAATTTTTTTCAACGTGTGATGATGGTGGTGCTGCTGTTGTCGGCGGGCGTGGCCACTGCCCAAACCATTACGCTGAAGGTGCATCACTTTTTGCCGGCAGTCTCCAGTGCGCATCGCAATTTCATCGTGCCCTGGTGTGACAAGATTGCCAAAGATTCCGGTGGCAAGCTCAAGTGCCAGATTTATCCGCAAATGCAATTGAGCGGCACGCCCCAGCAATTGTTTGATCAGGCTAAGGACGGTATCGTGGATATCGTCTGGACGGTACCCAGCTATCAGGCCGGACGTTTTCCTGTAGTTGAGGCTTTTGAGTTGCCCTTTATGGTGTTCGATACCGAACGCGCCAGCCGCGGTCTCTGGAGTTACGCAACTAAGAACGCCACGGCGGAATTCAAGGGTGTGAAACCTTTGCTGTTTCACGTCCATGATGGTTCCTTGGTGCACACCACCAAAAAGGCTGTCAAAGTACTGGAAGATTTTAAAGGCCTGAAAATTCGTGCGCCGAATCGTCAGGCATCCCGAATGATTGAAGCATTGGGCGCTGCGCCGGTACAAATGCCACTGCCGCAGGCAGCCGAAGCATTGTCCAAAGGCGTGATTGATGGTGCGATGATTCCCTGGGAGGTCGTGCCCGCAATGAAATTCGAAGAGGTCACCAAGTTTCACACTGAGATGCCCCCAGGCAGCGCGCAGATTTCCAATACTGTATTCGTTTTTGCAATGAATCAGACCAGATATGACAGCTTGCCGCCTGAACTCAAAAAAGTGATTGATGCGAACAGCGGGGCCGACCCTTCCGCATGGGTGGGCAAGGTGTTCACCGAAGATTCGTTTCCCGGACGTAAAACTGCTGAGGTGCGCAATAACAATTTCTACACGCTGCCTGCTGCCGAACTAAAGCGTTGGGAGGCTGCGACATCGCGTGTGGCCGATGAGTGGGTGAAGGATCTGAACGCCAAAGGATTCAATGGCAAGCAATTGCTGACTGAAGCGAAGGCCGCGTGTAAATAAATCCGCACAAAAGCCGATTGGAAAGCATCTGCATGCCAGGTGCTTTTTTTTCGTCCATCTGGGTTGGGAGAGTGGCTTAGCCGCTACTTTCGTCACGCAGAGCCAGGGGAGAACTGATTCAAGTAACCAGAAATTTTTGTGGCTGGGAAAATGGTGCGAACTGCTTGATCTGTCAGAGCCCCGCGTCCCAGATCTGCGCTGGCTCGCCGTAAAACGCAGATTTATTCAGCTTTTCCCTAGTTTGAGAAATTGTTTATAAACCAACTTTTAGTTAAGTAATTGTTTTTTAAGAACAAAATTATTGCGCTAGATTATTGAATTGTTACTTTAATAATAATGTGTTAAAAAAATGCATGTTTGATGGCTTATTTTCGATCAAACGCTTGAAAATGTTGCTGCGATGACATATAAATTAGCATTCGGGTAATTGCCCGCTGGCAATAGTAGTAACAAAACAAATTCCGCCAGTTTTAATCATTCCGCGAGGAGAGACGTCATGGACAAACATCCTCTGGTATCGCAAGACGGCTACGACCCTAATCGTTTGCTTGATGCGTTAATCCAGAAGCTCAACCTGAAAAACGATGCAGCGTTGTCGCGTGCACTGGAAGTGCGGCCACCTGTCATCAGCAAGATACGCCATCGTACTTTGCCTGTCGGAGCTTCATTATTGATTCGTATGCATGAGGTCACCGATCTCAGCATTCGCGAACTGCGCGAACTCATGGGTGACCGTCGCAAACGCATGCGCATCAGCGAAGTCGACGGTAAGCCCAAAAAATTCGACGAAGACGAGTAATCCGGCGATCTGCGCAACAGGCTTCATACGCCGCGCAGGTTGGCCCCGATGACGGTTGCTGCCAGCAGCACCACCACGGCAACCGTCAATCTTCCTCTGAGCCGAATCAGCCATCCCGGCATGCCGTAGCGGCCGAACATCCGCTTGTCCACTTCCAGCGCTGCGATAAAGCCGCCTATCAGTACGGCCATCCCAAATCCACTCGACAGTGTTGCACTCCATGCGATCAGTGATGGCGTGACGCTCCACATCAAGGCTTTTTTCGTGTCAATCAGCGACAGCGTGCTGCATAACATTGCAGCACCCCAGTGTATCCCGCCCAGAAACGACAAGATCACCATCGCGTAGGCTTTCTGTCCGCGCAGAAAATCGCCCAGCCAGGAAACATCAGCAAACCATACGCCCAACGTTAGCAGCAAGAAAGGCAACAGGCCTGCAAAACCCAGCTGATGGGCGAGTCGTTTATTCAAAAAATGCGGATTCATGAGATTTTCTGATCATACGGATCCCGTATTTTACGAAAGTTGAGCGTTTTGCAAGAAAGAAAATGAAGATCCGTGCCAAGCCGCGCGATTCATTTCGCAAAAAGTACGAAGTCTTTCACGGCTGCCATTAGCTGTGCCGGCTGATCACGATGAGGAGAATGCCCGCAAGCATCGAGTTCCAGCACTTGAGCGTGAGGACATTGATTGCGTATGCCATGAACTTGCTGCATCGTTCCGTACTCATCTTGTTTCCCCTGAATGGCAAATAAAGAGCAGCGTATTGCGGCGAGTTCCGACGTGATGTCCCAAGTTCGGAAGGCAGGAGAGAGCCAGATATCGTTCCAGCCAAAAAAAGCAGAATCCACATCATCGTGATACCGTGCGAGTTTTTTGCGCAAATCCTGATGCAGGTAAGCCTCGCGCGCTGCGCGTATGCTATTCACACTGATATCTTCAACAAAAATGTGCGGCGCGAGCACGATGGCGCCCGCTAACGCATCTGGATATTTTGCCGCAAACAATAAAGCGATAGAGCCACCATCGCTGTGGCCGAAGAGCCAGGGTCTATTTATGCTCAGCGCTTGCAACAATGCGGGCAAGATGTCGGTGGCCTGTTGGTGCATGAAATCCACATCCCAGGGCTCATCGATGGCGCGCGGCGTCGATGCACCGTACCCTGGCCGAGAGTAGACCAAACCACGCATATTCAGAAGTCGGCATAGTGTCTCGGGAAAATCTTTCCACATGGTGACTGAGCCCAGACCTTCGTGCAGAAAGACCATGACCGGAGCATCGACCGCAGAAACACCGACCCACGCGTACTCAATGTCAATGCCGCGAGTCTTCCAGATCAGCGACAGCTTAGATGTCATGCGAGTCTGACTCACGCAATCTGAAGCGCTGTATTTTTCCGGTAGCGGTCTTGGGCAAATCAGTCACGAAGATGATCTCGCGCGGATACTTGTGTGGTGCGAGGCACGTCTTTACGAAGGCTTTCAGTTCAGCTTCGATTTCCTTGTGCACGAGCGCCGGATTTCGCAAGACCACATAAGCCATCGTCTTCATCAGACCCTGATCATCCGGCTTGCCGACAACGGCACTCTCGAGCACGGCCTCATGACCCATCAGTGCATTCTCTACTTCGATGGGAGACACATATTGCCCGCTCACCTTGAGCATGTCATCGCTGCGGCCTGCATACACATAGTAGCCATCCGCATCCACCTGATATTTGTCACCGCTTTTTACCCATGGGCCCTGAAACGTAGCCAGCGTTTTTTCACGCTGGTTCCAGTACAGATGCGCGGCGCTGTGGCCTTGAATGTAGAGGTCGCCAATCTCGCCCTGAGCCACCGGATGTCCCTGCTCGTCACGCAATTCGACCGCATAGCCGGGTACGGGCTTGCCTGTCGCTCCATAGCGCAGATCATCGCTGCGATTGGAGATAAAAATATGCAGCATTTCGGTCGAGCCTAGGCCATCAAGAATGTCACAGCCGAAATGCTGACTGAATTTTTCACCGATTTCTTTGGGAAGCGACTCGCCGGCAGAGGCGCACAGCCGCAGATTGATTTGCTCGCGCTTGGGTAATGATTCGCTGGCCAGCATCGCAACATATAAAGTCGGGACGCCATAAAAAACGGTCGGCTGGTGTTCTTGAAGACGGTGGAATACCGCGTCTGGTGTGGCCCGTTCCGCCATCAGCAGGGTGCTTGCACCGACAGACAACGGGAAGGTCAGGGCATTCCCTAGTCCGTAGGCAAAAAATAATTTGGCTGCCGAAAATACGAGATCATTTTCCTGCAATTGCAGGATGGGTTTTCCATACAACTCGGCAGTCCAATACAGATTCGCATGCGAGTGCACGGCCCCTTTGGGTTGACCTGTCGAGCCACTGGAGTACAACCAGAAGGCAAACTGATCAGCGTGGGTATCGGCATGGCCATGTTCGGACAGGGGATCAACATCAATCAAGGTATCGAAGTGCAAGGTTGCAGTGGTATCCGAGGCATCATGATGAGCTGCACTGCTGCCTGATATCACCACGGGAATCTGACGCCCTGTTTGCGCCATTGCATCCTTGATCGCAGGCAGCACGCTCGCGGAGACGATGATCAGCTTTGCATCGCTGTGCTCGAGCATGTACGCGTAGTTCGTGGCTGGCAGAAGCGTATTGACGGGTACTGGCACCACACCGGCAAACAATGCACCCAGAAATGCAACTGGCAGGTCGATACTGTCCTGCATGACCAGTAGGATGCGCTGCTCCGGCTGTATGCCTTGATGTTGCAACCCAGCGGCAAAGCGACGTACGCGCTCATCGAGTTCGCCGTAACTGAGATCGCGATGATCATCGCGATAAGCGAGGCGCTGTTTGCGTCCAGCGTTCAGGCTGAGGATATGGCGCGCGAAATTGAAGCGCACGGGAAGTGGTGATCGCGCTCTGTTCATGCAA
>JBIIEY010000328.1:0-2789 GCA_044237595.1 Burkholderiaceae bacterium
CATCACCGGGAACGGATCAGGCAAATCGACGTTGAGTGTGTTCTTGAAGGTTTTGCGAATCATGCCTTCGAACAGATCACGAATTTCTTGTTCAGACATGAACGAAGTTTCACAATCGATCTGGGTAAATTCTGGCTGACGGTCAGCGCGCAGATCTTCGTCGCGGAAGCATTTGGTGATCTGATAGTAACGATCGAAGTTCGACACCATCAGCAATTGCTTGAACAGCTGCGGCGACTGTGGCAGCGCGAAAAAGTGACCGGCATTGACTCGTGAAGGCACGAGGTAATCGCGCGCGCCTTCGGGTGTGGATTTGGTGAGCATCGGTGTTTCGATGTCGATGAAGCCATGCTCATCCAAAAACTTGCGTACTTCCATCGCGACTTTGTAGCGCAAACGCAGGTTGTACTGCATCTGCGGACGACGCAAATCCAGCACTCGGTGTGTCAGGCGTGTGGTTTCGGAAAGGTTCTCATCATCAAGCTGGAAGGGTGGAGTGACCGAAGGATTCAGGACTTCGAGTTCATGGCACAGCACTTCGATTTTGCCGGAGGTGAGGTTGGCGTTTTCGGTGCCTTCCGGACGGGCGCGTACCAGACCCGTGATGCGCAAGCAAAATTCGTTGCGCACGGACTCGGCGGCTTTGAACATGTCGGCGCGATCCGGATCGCAGACGATCTGTACCAGACCTTCGCGGTCGCGCAAATCAATAAAAATGACGCCCCCGTGGTCGCGGCGACGATGTACCCAGCCGCACAGGCTGACTGTCTGGCCCATCAGTGTCTCGTTGGTCAGGCCGCAGTAATGTGTTCGCATTGACATCTTGTTCGGTCTCGCTTCTGTCTTGTTTCAGTGATTGATTAGTGATTGGCCACTTCGGGCGCCGTGCTGGTGCTTGCCTGCCCAGCAGCTTTGCTGCCGGGCGATGGTGGGGCCACCACGCCCATGGAGACGATGTACTTGAGCGCTTCATCTACGCTCATGTTGAGTTCGATGGTGTCTTCACGCTTGAGCATCAGAAAAAACCCGGAGGTGGGATTGGGCGTGGTCGGTACATAGACGCTGACGTAATCGCCACTGAGATGATTTTTGACATCGCCCCCGGGGACACCGGTCTGAAAGGCAATGGTCCAGACGCCCTCGCGCGGATATTGCACCAGCAGCGCCTTGCGAAAAGCATTGCCCGATGAGGAAAACAAGGTATCGGAGACCTGCTTGACGCTGGAGTAAATCGAATTGACAACGGGAATACGCTTGAGCAGCAACTCCCACAGCAGCAGCAGCCGGTTGCCTATGAAATTACGCGTAACCAAGCCAGTGATGAAAATGATGACTAGCGTGAGTATCGTACCGACACCAGGGAGATTGAAGCCCAGCAGGAGCTCGGGGCGCCACTGCGGTGGCAGCAGCAGCAAAGACTGGTCAAGGGTGCCGATAATGAGATTTAGCACCCACAGGGTGATCACGAGCGGTACGAGAACCAGCAGACCAGTGATGAAATATTTACGCATGAATGATTGGATTAACTAGCCGCAGGCGTGGCGCTTGTGCCGGCAGCGGCCGGCGCGGGTGCTGCAGCAGGCGCCGAAGATGTTGCTGAGGCGGCGGTTGTCGCCGGTGCGCTTGCCTCAGTGCTCGTGGTGCCGGCATCAGCATCAGCTTTCGCCGCAGGTGCCGTACCATTGCGGAAATCGGTGACGTACCAGCCACTGCCCTTGAGCTGAAAGCCAGCTGCTGTGACTTGTTTGCGGAATTCAGGTTTGCCGCAGGATTCGCAGTCCGTCAGCGGCGCGGCGGAAATGCTTTGCAGTACATCCTTGGCGAAGCCGCATGCTTCGCAGCGATAGGCATAAATCGGCATTATTGCTTCCTCCCTGCAAAATTTCGAAAACCTTGAATTATAAGGGTTTTCCGAGGAGTCTCGCCGCAATCGCGCTGAGCCTTCAGGCCCAGTGCGCGATCTTTTTGGGCTGCGGCAGAAGGGAGCCGGCAATCATTGCCAGAAAGGCCACCAGCAGGCCAACCAGCTGGGGCGGCCAGATAGATTCACTACCGAAGACTTCCATCAGGAGCCAGCTACCCAGCCCGCCAATGACAGAGCATAAGGCGCCCTGTGTATTGGCGCGTTTCCAATAGAGGCCCATCACCAGTGGAATAAAAGCGCCGACTAACGGCACTTTGTAGGAATTACCGACCATTTCGTAGATCGGCATGCCTTGAGACACGAGCGCGAAGGTCGTGACGATGATGGTGAAACAAACAACGACGATACGTGTGGTCAGTAGCAGTTGACGGTCGGACATCGGCCGGATTTCGCGAATGATGTTTTCGGTGAGGGTGATGCTGGGCGCGAGCAGGGTGCCGCTGGCCGTTGACATGATGGCCGACAAAAGCGCACCAAAGAACAATATTTGCGCGAACACGGGCGTGTGGGTCAGGATGAGGGTAGGCAGGATTTTCTGGGGATCCTCTTCGATCAGCGAAGCAAACATCGCCGGATCGATCAACTGCGCCGCATACACCAGGAACATGGGAATGAAGGCAATCAGGAAATACATCGAGCCGCCAATGACGGCACCGCTGGCAGCGACATTTTCAGAGCGTGCCGACATGACTCGCTGAAAAACATCCTGCTGTGGGATGGAGCCAAACATGATCGTGACGGCGGCACCGACAAAGGCGAGCACGGTGGGCAAGGAGAGCTCGGGCAGAAAATCAAGTTTGCCGGCTTTCGTGGCGTGGGTAATGACAACTTGCGCACCGCCAGCATCGCCGGCAATCACCCAGGC